>JAYWGD010000372.1:0-5095 GCA_043778435.1 Myxococcales bacterium
TCTAGCCAGGTGATGTTGCACCCGGCTGTGGTTGAGACCCACGCCTTCGGGCGATGACACGCCGTTGGGCCCCACGGGCAAGCGTTTTATTTTGGACAATCCAGAGCTGCGTTACACGGTGATTCGCCGCGTCCTGGAGCGCATCGCACACGACAGACCGTTGCTCATTTGGACCGATGACCTGCATTATGCCTCGCAGAACACGTTCGATGTGTTGTCTCGCATTCAGCGTGGGAGCACGGTGCGATGCCTGCTTGTCGCTACTGCACGTGAAGAGGCGCTTGAAGCGGATCCTGTTGCAGCGCGTCGCATGCAGCGACTCGCGGACGAGTGGGGAGCCGACGTGATGCGCCTTCATCCGCTTGCGGACGAAGAGACGCACGTCTTGCTTCGTGCCACGTTGCCGCTCCATCAAGATGCCATTCGTGCAGCCACGAGGCAGAGTCGCGGCAATCCGTTGTTCGCTTTGCAGTTGGTTCACGCGTGGGCTGGTGGAGGTTATCTGCGTATGGAGGCTGGGCGGTATCGTGTTCCTGTGGAAGCACTTGCCGGTCGAGCCATCACGACGGCGGAGTTGTGGGATGAACGTCTGAGAGGGCTCGACGATAGTTTGCGCGGCATTGCTTATGCTGCTGCCGCTCTTGGCGACGACGTACGCGGCGTGGTGCTCAAAGCGCTTGCGCAATCGCTGGGTATGGATCCACGCGAATCGCTTTCGGCGCTTACGCGCGCGCAAATATTGTTGGCCACCGGAGTGGATCAATACCGATGGGCGCATGCCTTGTTGCAAGAGCATTTGCTTGCGCGCTTGCACGAGCGAGAGGATGGCAAGAAGGTGTTTCGTGCCGCCGCCGATGCGCTTGCGCTGCACCCGATGATCGGATCTCGCCGTGTAATGAAGCACCGTGTGCTGAATCTAGCCCGTGCCGGCGAGGACGAGATGGCCGGGCGTTTGATGCTTAAGTTCATCGAGGGCGCTTGGTCTAGAGGACGAGACACCACAGCGACGCTCAAAGACTTGAAGCTCGTGGAAGGCAGGGTGACGGGCCTGCTTGCCGCTGAGCACGCCTACTGGATGGCGGAGGCGTTGCGCCATACGGGCAAGCTTGAAGAGGCGAAAGTGCACGGCCGACGTGCGCTTGCAATGTTTAGGGAATTTGCTGACGTAAAGCACGAAGCTCATTGCTTGCGCCTGCTTGGTCATATCGCGTCCGATTTAGGCCAGCCCATGAGGGGGCGCGAGATGGTGGCTGAGGCCATTCGTCTCTCCACCTCACAAGGTGATGCACGAGGACGCGCTCGCGCCATGGTTGTGATTGGTGAAATTGATGTGCTGCTAGGAGAACATGTTCGTGCCTCCAAGGTGCTTGAAGAGGCGGAGCGCGCATGTGCCGAAGCAGGCGACGAGCTTGCTCGTGGCCAAGGGCTGATCCTGAACGCAATGATCGCCATGGGGCGTGGCCGTTTTGAGGGAGCGACCCATCTGCTTGTGGATGCGCGCGTGGCTTTTGATGCCATTGGTTATCGTTTAGGCATTGCTCAGTGCGAGACCGTGTTGGCACATGCAGACCACCGAGGTCGTAGGTTTGCGGAAGCACGTGCACGTGCTCAAGGTGCTCGCGTCGCGTTTCAAGAGCTGACCAATCCTCGCGGTGAAGCGGCATGCGAACGCTTGCTTGCCTTTGTGGCCTTTGATGAAGATGACTTTGCAACGGCTGCGCTTCACGCCAGCATTTCGGAACGTATCTACGATCGCTTGGCCGACCCGTGGGGCCTGCTCGAAAGTCGTCTGTTGCTGGCACAGGTGGCCCTTGCGCGCGGCGACTTGGCCGAAGCGGTGGAGCTAAGCACCGCATGTGCCTACATCCATACGGACGAGGCTGAGCCGCGCCAACATAGACATCTTACACAAGCATGGTTGGCCCGTGAACAAGGTCGTTGGGCGGACGCTGCAGACGCCATTGAGGCCGCGCGAGACACCTACCCCGATCCGGCGCGTTGTGGTGATCACACCCCGTTTTTGGTGGAGCGACTCCGCAGCTTTGATTGGCAAGGCACCGCCGCCGCGTTGGTTGAGGCGTGGGCGAGCGCGCTTAACGACTCGCTGCCTGAGTCCACGATGTAGGCGTGTGTTTTTGCGTTGGTGTTTCGGATGCGACTGGTTTAGCGTTCAGCAACTATGTCCACACCGCAAGATTCCCCCCGTATCAAGAAGTTGAAGACGCGCCGCGCAAAGCAGCTCGCGGTTTGGCGTGTGAAGCAGGCCGCGAAGGCGCCGGCTGCCGCAGCGACAGCCAAGTAGAGTTCTACCGCTCTGCAGTCTCAAAGCCGCCAAGCGCTCAATAAGCTCTTGGCGGTTTCTCTTTGTGATGTCGTCTGTTTGACCTCTGATGGCCGAATTTCTTACGATTCACTTATGGTTGACAAGCGAGCCGAAAAACGAGTGCAACGAACCCTGTGTGCGGAGGTGGTTCGTGAAGAGACGTTTCAGTGCGTCTCGACCGAGGTGGTCGATGTGTCACGTGGGGGCTTGCGCGTGCGCACATCCTCACCCGTGTTGACTGGCGAGGATGTCTTGCTCACGTTCACTCTTGGCGCCAAGCAAGTGGATGCGGTGGGCTACGTTGCCCGCGTGATCCACGGGCGCCGCCCGAGCGACGATGGGATGCGCTACCTGGGCCTCAAGTTCACGTATGTTGATGCGGCGTCCGCGCAGGTTTTGGCGGATTGGCTGCACGCGCAAGGGTCATGAGTTGCGTCGGGCAGCAGCGCCCGTCGTGCAGCATAACTCCGTCCGTTTGGTCGTCGTGGCTCACCAGTCGATGATCATCGAGCCCCATGTAAAGCCCGAGCCGAATCCGGCGAGAGCTACCTTCATGCCAGGCTTTAAACGACCCGAAGCCACGCACTCGGCCATCAGCGAAGGAATGGTCGCCGCAGTGGTGTTTCCGTAGCGCTGGATGTTGTTGTAGACCTTCTCATCTGGCACGCCCATCAAGTTTTGAAGGTACTGATTGATGCGCAAATTGGCTTGGTGAAACAAGAATAAGTCTACATCGGCGCCGGTGATGTTCTCGGCCATCATTACCTCCATCAACACAGCGGCCATACGCTCTACGGCATTCTTGAAGACAAGCTTGCCGTTCATTTGCGCCCACATATGCTGAGGCGGAACTTTCCCCCAACCGTTCTCATCAAGCTCAAAGAGTGGACGCTTCGAGATGTCCCAAATGCGTTGAGAGAGCACATCTGCGTAGCGGCCATCCGCGCCCATTTTCCAAGTGCGCAGGCCCCGATTTTCGTCGGTCGCGCTCACCACCACCGCGCCTGCACCGTCCCCAAACAAGCTCGCAACACCGCGCCCCTCCGTGCTGAGATCCAAGCCTGGCGAGTGCTTCTCTGCGCCAATCAGGAGCACATGTTTCGTCTTTCCCGATCGAATCATGGCGTCGGCCGTGGAAAGCCCGTACATGAAACCACTGCATTGTGCACGAATATCCATGGCCGGGATAAACTTCGCTTTTGGCCCATCGCAGAGCCCTAGCTTGGCTTGCACAAACACACCCGGGCCAGGGAAGGCGTAGTCCGGGCTCAGCGTCGCAAATAGAATCATGTCTAGATCATGAGGCTCGATGCCCGCCGCCGCGATTGCAGCTTTGGCGGCTTCGTAGCCCATGTCTGCTGTACCCATGCCATCCGATGCGAAACGACGCTCCTCGATGCCTGTGCGTTGCACGATCCATTCATTGTTGGTCTCAATCCCAAACTGAGTAATGAGGTCGTCATTTGTGACAACGGTTGGAGGAGCAAAATGACCGGTTCCGGAGATGTAGGCGTTTGGCACTCCCTCGCTGTAGCCGGCCTTTTGACTGCACTTCAAGGGCTGAATGTTGGGCTGGCGACTGCGTCAACCGCTACGCGCTGAGAGCCTTGCAAAGCTCTATTCAAACGGAACGTTGCGAACAAGACAACGCTGCGGAATCCAGACGGCTCTCTATCGCGTAGGGGCAGGGAAGCGTCGCGCGAAAATGCCATCGTCTTGGCGCCACGCGATGCCCAAGGTTGACGCGCTGCCACCCACTGCAGGTGCGGGTGAGTCGCGCGTCACGCCATCTGCTTTTGCGACCTCAAACTCGCTGTCTGTTCCATCTACAGCGTTGAGAAGGAAGCCGTTGGTTGGATTGAGAAGGCGGGCTTCGATGCGACCATCTTCTCGCAACCATGACGCCGCAAAAAAAGGCACAGACCCTTGCCCTGCGGAAATGCGGACCGACGAGCGAGGTGAGCCCCCACGGCTTTCGTTTAAGGGAGCAAGCTGATTGCCCTGCTCAGCAGCTCCGCCCGCACTGAAACGTTGTGCCCAAGCCTCGCCGCCGCTTTCCCATGATACAACAAAGCGACCGTCGGAAAGAGCCACCACATCAGGCTTCAGCGATGCAGCAGAAATGCTTGTCGCGTTGACGCGCACATCGGTACCACGCGGGGTTCCATCAAGAGCCAGCAAACGAAGCCTGATGGATCCTGCGCTCTCCCAAACGAGAATCCAGCCATCCCGCCATGCTGCAACACGCGGAGCGATGGCGTCTCCTGTATCCGCATACAGACGTTGCGGCCCTAAGGATCCGGTTGCCACGCTACGTCCGGAGATCCCGCCGGTTCCGTTCACCCAAACCACAAAACTGAGGTCTCCAGAGACAGCCGCCGAGAACACGCCATCCGGACCGCCCGAGGTTCCTGAGGCCGGCTGCCCGGCACCGATCGCTGCCAAGGTGGATGTGTATTGCACTGTAGATAGACGGTCTCCTGTGTTGATGTAAAATGCACGGAACCCAGTGGCTGTTCGCAACAATTGGGCTTGTTTCGCTCCCGTGGGAACGCCTACGCATGCTTGCCCCGAGGACAAGGGGGGCGCTAAGTTGAGTCGCTCAAAGTCGGCATCGAGCGCGCCCAAACACGCGTCGTTCAGATTGCTCCGATACCCTACCGTGAAAGGAACATTGCCTTGCGTCCAGGCGGCGAAGTGGATTCCCTCAAACGCTGCCGTGCCAGCCACCAGCTGCACCGGAACGGAGCTGCAATCCGCCGCGCACGATAA
>JAYWGD010000373.1:0-5084 GCA_043778435.1 Myxococcales bacterium
CTGCATGCACCGGCGAGAATGAGCTCACCAAGCGTCGCTGCGGCGCATGCGGCATCCAGGAATCTATCTGCACCAAGCAGACGGACGGGAGCCTGAAGCTGGCTGCCTACTTTGCGTGCCGCGACGAAGTCCGGCCCCACCGCCTGTTTGCCAAATGCGGCTCGCACGGGCGCAAGCTGCGGCCTCTGCGGAACCTTGGAAGAAACCTGTAGCGTACTCACTGGGCCAAACAAGTGCAGGTGGACCAGCTCCTGCGAGAACGAGACGGGATCGTGCAAGGCCGGTGACGTCAAACATGCCAAGCTCGACTGCGACCCTCAAGGCATTGAGGTACGCAAACAAGTGTGCACCGAGACCTGTGGTTGGGGGCCGTTTGAGGCCTGTGCGACATTCGCGCCCGATGTGTTGACGATGCCTACGCCCGGAAACACAACGTCAACCACCGTGAAGTTCTGGCCTCTGGAGCGCAACCGCTTGGTGCCGGGCACATGCCCTGCTGCGGTGAGCAGCGCTCAAGGAACCGTGCATTATGCAACATTGACCAACGCCGAAGCTGAGCCCGTGAAAGTCTCGATTTCGCAGGCAATTTCAGGCGCAAGCACGGAGTACACCACGATGCTTGCTGTGTATGCGGGCACCACGGTTCCTGCAACGGAGGCTGCAGCGGCGGCGTGCTCCGGCGTGGTGGTCGACGCCTGCGGCGCAGCAGGATGCACGTCCACATCGACCACAAAGTGGGCTTCGCTTTCGGGTGACAACGCTGTGACCATTCCGGCGGGGGGCAGCATCGTGGTCTATTCTTCGGCCAAGAACACAGGTGCAGGTGGCAAGCCCTTCGTGCTCAAAGTTGCGCGCAAGTCCTTGCCTGAAGCACCGGTGGAGGTGCCCGATGTGGCAGGAGGCACGGCGGCCCGTGACATTCGCATTTTGGGTTCCGATGGGCTCGTGCGGCGACCGGTTGTTTCGTTTGGCAGCAGGTCAATGTGCCCCACGTCGTCCTACCTGCCGTTTGTTGCGGCGCGTGTCGTGCCTGTCTACAATCCTGGGAGCGAGGCTGTTCTAATCACTGTTGGTGCCTCGGGCACCAGCAATGTGGTTGTCTCTGCGCATGAGGCAATGCCCGTAGACGCGACTGTTGGAAACTGTTTGGTTGAGGTCAGCGATACTTGCCCCGATGCGGCATTCGTCAACCAAGGGTGCGTGAGGGACGTCTCTGTTCCGGCAGGCGGGACCATCTATGTACAAGTGGCCGGTACGTTTGAATTCCTTTCGTCCGGAAGCTCAACGTTGATTGTAAAGCGCAAGTAAGGCGAGCGCGCCTCGTGAAAGAGTGGTGATGCGCCGGATGATCCTATGGGGATCATCCGGCGCATCGCTTTTATGTGCTCTCTACACCAATCTTGGAAAGGCTTCACGCACGCCGTCCAGCACGAACTGAATGGCGACGGCTGCAAGAATCAGCCCCATGATGCGCGCGACGACGTTGAGCCCTGTTTGGCCAAACACACGAGCCACGTACGATGACGAGATGAGGATCAGGTAGGCGATGACGCTGATGAGAAGCACGGCCGCGCTGATGGCCGCTTGCTGCACCATGCTTTTGGCTTGTGCCGAGAACACCATCACGGTGGCAATGGCGCCGGGGCCAGAGAGCAGCGGAAGACCGAGCGGAATGAGGCCCACATCTTCTTTGGAGGCGGCTTCTTTTTGCTCCTCGGCGGTGCCGCGGGTCTCAGACGCTTTGGCGTTCATCATGTCGAGCCCAACACCAAACAGCAAAATGCCGCCGGCGATCTTGAAGGCTGGCAAGGTGACACCAAAAAACTTGAACACCAATGCGCCGCACAAGCCAAACGTGCTGAGCACGACGAAGCAGGTGAGCGCAGCGCGTCGGGCCGTATGGCGCTTGGCCTCGGCCGACATTTTCCCCGTCAGCCCAACGAAGACAGGCACGGCCGCAAAGGGATCGACGATGGAAAAAAGCGACCCAAAGACCAGGAGGGTGTAGCTAACAAGGGGCATGGTGGCTCCGCGAGACAAAGGCGTTAGGGCAGAACCCTCGGAGGGTGGGGCCGATGAGGAACTGATCACGGGCACCGTGGCACGCGTGACCTTTGAAAGTCCAACGAACGGCTATCGCGTGCTGAAGCTCGACATCGAGGGCAAACGCGATCGCGTGACGGTGGTGGGCAACATGCCGCCCATGAGCGTGGGCGCGCACATTCGCGTGCGAGGCCGGCGCGAGCAGAGCACCCACGGCGAACAGATTCGCGCGCTCTCGGTGCTCGAGATTCGCCCCAGCACGCAAGCCGGCTTGGAGCGCTACTTGGGCTCCGGCGCCATTTCAGGCATTGGGCCATCGTACGCCAAGCGCATCGTTGCGGCTTTTGGCGAGCGCACGCTGGCCGTGCTGGATCACGAGCCGCATCTTTTGCATCGCGTCTCAGGCCTTGGGAAAAAGCGTGTAGAAACGCTTATCGCAGAATGGGGTGAGCGGCGCCAGGAGCGCGAGGTGGTGCTCTTTCTTGCCGGGCACAATGTGGGCGCCGGCGCGGCATTGCGTGTGTACAAGGTGTATGGCGCAGAGACGCTGCGCGTGGTGGGCGAGACGCCGCATCGCTTGGCCATCGATGTGGCAGGCGTGGGGTTTCGTACGGCGGATGCCATTGCAAGCTCGCTCGGGATCGCGACGGATCATCCGCAGCGACTTGAGGCCGGGCTCTTGCACGTGCTGGGCGAGCTTCATGCCCAGGGCCATACCGTGGTCGATGAGGCAACCCTCTACCGCGCTGCGGCCGAGCTCTTGGCGCTACAAGACCACGCCGTCGCGCTTGCCAATGCGCTTCGGGCGCTTGCTCACGACGGCCATGTGGAAAGCGATGCGCTCGGTGTGTCTACGGCGCGCTTGGCCCATGCGGAGGCATTGCTTGCGGCGTGCATCGAGGACAAACGCGTGGAGGCTGTGGACGCGCTCAGCTTTGCGCCCGTTGCGCATGTGGCGCGTGCGCCGCTCAGTGACGAGCAGCGTAGCGCCGTGCTTTTGGCGGCCACCTCGCCCCTGATGCTGCTTACGGGAGGCCCCGGCGTGGGCAAGACGACCACGTTGCGCGAAGTGGTCTCGATGTATCATGCAAGTGGTTTGCGTGTGGCCTTGGTGGCCCCCACAGGGCGCGCGGCCCGGCGCATGTTTGAGGCCACGGGTGCGCCCGCGACCACGGTGCACAAGCTCTTGGAGTTTGATCCGCGCCGTGGCGGCTTTAGGCGCAATGCCACGGCGCCGGTGGATGCCGACGCCATTGTGGTCGATGAGTGCTCCATGCTCGATGTGGAGCTTGCCGCGGCCTTGCTGTCGGCCATTCCGGTGGGGGCTCGGTTGTTGCTCGTGGGCGACCAAGATCAGCTGCCGAGCGTGGGGCCTGGCGCGGTGCTTCGTGACTTGTGCGCGCACCCCGCATTGCATCATGTGCATCTTACACAGTTGTTCAGGCAGGCAGAGAAAAGCCTTATCACCGTCAATGCGCACCGCGTGAACGCAGGAGAGATGCCGCTCACCTCGCCGACGCCCGACGGGGATTTCTTTGTGCTCGAGCGTGACAGCGCGGAGTCGGCGCGAGACACCGTCGTCGAGCTCGTGACGTCTCGTATCCCGGGGCGATTTGGCTTGGACCCGCTGCGGGACATTCAGGTCCTTACGCCCATGCATCGCGGGGCCGCGGGCTCGATGTCGCTCAATCAGGCGCTGCGTGCCAAGCTTTTGCCTGGGGCCACGCGCCAGCCCTTTGATGTGGGCGACAAGGTGTTGCAACTCAAGAACGATCACGAGCGCGACATCTCGAATGGCGACATGGGCGTGGTCACGGCTTTCGGTGAGGCCGGCGCGCTGACGATGCGGCTCGACGACGGCCGCGACGTGACAGTGAGCATGGCGCAGCGCGACGAGTTGAGCCTCGCGTATGCGTGCAGTGTGCACAAATCCCAAGGCAGTGAATATGCGGCCGTGGTGATTGTGCTTTTGAACGAGCACCACTTGCTGCTTTCGCGGCCGCTTCTGTATACAGCCATGACACGAGGTAGGCGTTTGGTGATCTTGGTAGGACAACGTAGGGCCATTGAACGCGCAGCAAAAAACCACGATCCGACCGAAAGGCGTACGCGTCTGCCGACGCTCTTTGCCGAGCGCGGCAGGTAGCGTGGTTTGGGCGGTTGCGTGCCGCCAATGAGGTCGCACACTAAAACGTATGAAGTATGCAACCCAGCCACGGCATCTAGAAGAGCGGGGTATGGTTACCTACGTTGGCTTGATGTTCGCCATGCTCATGCTGGCATCGGCGTGGACGACCATGGGCATGGGCGACACCCTGTTGCTCAAGTTGCGCAGCCAAGAGCTTGCCGATGCGGCCGTGTATTCGTCGGCGGTGACCAATGCCCAAGGCATGAACTTTATCGCCACACTTAACGTGGCCATGCTCGCGCTCACCGGCACTTATGTGGCCTCGCAGAAGGTGCTCGGAGTGCTCAATGCAGCGACGGACTTGAATCCCAACACCAACAACGGTGGCGAGTCCGTGAGGGATCTTACGGATGGTACGACATTGCCCGGCGACCCAGTAGTCGGAGCGCAATGGCGAGTGGTCAAGAACTGGGGCCGTGCGGACGCCGGAAAGCCTGCACGCAATTTTGGCTGTGCCGCCAAGATTGGCGAATGCGATGAGGATGATGAGAGGGCCACCTGCAAGTTTCAGGAGGATCACTTTCGTCCTTTTGGGAAGCGCACAGACTACTGCGAGGTCGCAAAAGCCATCACCGATGCGCGCATCACCCTTGCAGGTGATGACGCTACTTTCCACACCGGCAAGATGGGCCTCAAGGGATATGAGAAAGTCGTGATTGGCGAAGCTTTTGGCGCCATAGCCACAATGCAGTTTGCCATCGCCAAATCGCAGGGAACAATCGGGAACTACCTGGGCTCTACGATGAAAGTGCAAGCCGGCCAATCCGGTCAGGACAACTCCATCGATCGCTCCAACACCACCGCGCAAGTGGTCTCGGTGGCCAGCAAAAGTACTGCTGGAAACTACAAGCAC
>JAYWGD010000374.1:0-1839 GCA_043778435.1 Myxococcales bacterium
CGAAGTGTGTCAGGGTTGGCGCTGCCGTCATCGCCGTCGCCACTGCCGTCATTGGCGGCGGCTGGCTTGCCTGCAGCGTCGGGCGGCTCCGCCGAGCTCGACGTTGTTGTGGGCCAGAATTTTGTGATCCTGCATGCCGAGAGTGCTGAACAACACGAACATATCCTGCGGGCAGTTTGCGCGCAGATGCACATTGTGGCGAAAGGCCCTTGGTGGCTTGCGCATGCCATCGTTGACGGCGTCGTCGATGATTACGTGCGGGCCCTCGATGTTTGGGAAGAGGCGTTGTACCAGCTAGAGCGCGACGTTTTGTCGGCGGGTCTCGAACCCAAAACGGTGATGGCGCGCGTGTTTGCAAAGAAGCGTCAGTTGCGTCGCATGCGCCGCACGGGCTCTTATCAGCGCGAGGTGCTTCTGCGTCTTAGCCGTGGGCAAATCGAGGGGATTCCTCACGAGATCGTGCCCTATTTGCGTGATGTTTATGAGCACTTTGCGCGCGTGGCCGAGTATTTTGACGGGTATCGAGATCAACTGTCGGGCTTGCTCGATGCGCATATGTCGGCGCAGTCCAACAAGATGAATGAGGTGATGAAGACCCTCACGTTGATCTCCACCATCATGCTGCCGCTGACGTTCATCGCGGGGGTCTACGGGATGAACTTTCAGGTGATGCCAGAGCTCGCGTGGCGCTATGGCTACGCAGCGGCATTAGGTTTGATGCTCAGTACAGCAGCCGCGATTGTCTACTGGTTCTATCGCAAAGGGTGGATGTAGGATGCACGCAGTGTCCTTGCTGAAGATTGCTCATGTAGGCCACCCTGTTCTGCGTGAAGTGGCCCAAAAGTTGTCGCGCACAGAGCTTGCTTCGCCCGAGGTGCAGCGCTTTGTCGATGAGCTGATTGCCACCATGCACGACGCCAATGGGGCAGGCCTTGCCGCGACGCAAGTGCACCATCCCATCGCCATTTGCGCGCTGCATGTGCAGGACAATCCTCGTTATCCTTACACGCCGAACATCCCGCTTACCGTTCTGGTCAACCCAGAGCTCGAGCCCTTGAGCGACGAGACATTTCTGAACAATGAGGGCTGCTTGTCGGTTCCCAATCTGCGCGGTGAGGTGCCTCGGTATGTGGGAGTTCGTGTGCGAGCATGGAACCGCCGCGGAGAGGATCTGAGCTTTGAGGCCTGGGGGCTTACGGCGGGTACGTATCAACACGAGGTCGATCACTTGCTCGGCAAAGTGTTTCTTGATCGTGTGGTCGACTCTCGCTCGCTTTGCACTTGGGCCGAGTTTGATCGCTTTCACCGCGAAGCAGTTGTCGCTAGGGCCAAAGCTCTGGTGGCACGGTTTGGTAGCTGAGGCAGAAGCCATTGAAACAGACGATTCTTGTCATCGAAGACGAACCACATATGGCGCTGGGGCTGCGAGATGCGCTCGAGTTTGAGGGCTTTCGCGTCCTGCACGCTGATCGAGGCAAGGAGGGCGTGCGGCTCGCAAAGCTTGAAGGCCCCGATGCCATCTTGCTGGACCTCATGCTCCCAGACACCAACGGCTACGCTGTTTGTGAGGAAATTCGCAGGGTTTCGGCGCGTGTTCCCATTCTCATGCTCACCGCCCGATCGCAGGAATCAGACAAGGTGCGTGGTCTAGATGCCGGCGCAGACGACTATGTGACCAAACCTTTCAGCGTGAATGAGCTGGTTGCGCGCCTTCGTGCCATCTTTCGACGCACGTCCCGCGAGGCGAGCGCAGGCCTCGTCTCCATTGGCCGTGCACAAGTCAATTTTGCGTCGCACTCGGCCCTTGTCGATGGCGCAGAGGTGCCGCTTTCGTTTTAC
>JAYWGD010000375.1:0-5070 GCA_043778435.1 Myxococcales bacterium
CTTCCGCTCTCGCTTCAGCATTTGGAACATAAGCTCAAGCTTGTGCCCGCGGAGTCTGTGCGTGCGCTTCAGGGCGTAGGCGCGCCCACGGGGTGGCCCGAGCTCGATGCCTTGCTCGAGGGGCGCGCGCTGCCCAAGGGCGTGGTGGAGCTTGTGGCCCATGGGGGCTTGAGCGGCGCAACAGCGATTGCGCTTTCCTGTGTGCGCGGCGTGCAGCGCGCTCTGCCTCGTACGTGGTGTGCTTGGGTGGATTCGGAGCAAAGCTTGTATGCGCCTGGCGTTGCCATGTCGGGCGTGGCGTTGTCGCGTTTGCTCGTGGTGAGGCCACGGCCTGATCAAGTGCTGCGCACCGCGCTACGCTTGGTGCGGGCAGGAGCTTTCGAGATGGTGGTGGTGGATGCCGAGCCTGCCTCTATTGTGCAAGCCGCGGGCGCGCACATCGCGCTCGAGAACACGGCGCGCAAGCTTGCGCTCTATGCCGAGGAGGCGGGCGTGAGTGTGGTGCTTCTTACGCATGCGGGCAGGGCGAGGCGCGCGCCACTTACGGCCACCATGCGCATCGAACTTCGGCGCAGCCAGCTGCATGTGGATGCGCGTGTTGTACGTGAAAAATCAGGGTATGGGGGGCGCGATGCTCAGTTGGTGTGGGCGCACAGGCCACATGAGCTTTACACCTAATTCAAGCGTTGGGCGCCGTGTGCTCGCGCTTGTGTTCCCGGACGCGGAGGCCTCGAAGGCGCTTCGTTTGGAGCCGCTGGCTGAGGCCTTGTTGGTGTTTGGTGCACGCGTTGCCGTTTCACCTTTGCGCCCCACTGTGTGGCTCGACATTTCGGGCTGTGCACACTTGCATGCATCATGCACAGATGCAAGCGGCGAGCCTACGCTGGCAGAAAGCGTGTGCGATCTTTTGGGCGACGCCGGGATTGCGTTTCGCGTAGCCATCGCTGATGGGCCATTTTTGGCCGAAGGTGTGGCGAGAGGCATGCGCTATGCACGCAATGTGCGCGTGCACGTGGTGCCCCCAGGAAATGGGGCCGAGGCCTTGGCACCCTTGCCCTTGAGCGCCTTGTTCTTGGAGCCTGAACTGCACGTGTGGCTACAGAGTGTGGGCGTGTTTCGCGTGGGGCAGCTTGCAGCATTGCCTCGTGCGACACTTGGCCCGCGTTTGGGCAAGTGCGCCGCGCAAGTACTTGGTCTTGTGCGCGGGCATGATGCAGCACCGCTCTTTGCCTACGAGCCTCCGGACTTTCCCGAAGAGAGCATGAGCTTTGAAGAGGGCGCCGCGAGCTTAGAGCCCTTGGTGTTCGCAGCAAAGACCTTGGCCGACGCGCTGTCTCTGCAGCTCGACGCACGCGCCATGGCGGCTTCCGGTCTTAGATGTAGATTGCACTTTGACAAGGCCATGGCGGGCGCCGATCACAGCGCGATCTTGGACTTTAAGCTTGTAACACCACTGTACCGCGCGAACGATATTTTGGGCATTGTACGAGCAAAATTCCAAGCCTATACGCTAGCTGCGCCCGTGATGAGGATAAGCCTTCGGGCCCAGCCATTGGTGCTTCGTCCCAAGAAGGCGCTGCACCTCTTTGTGGCGGAGTCGAAGGCCGAGCAAGTGCTGCCGCAGTTGGTGGCAGAGATCGAAGCCGAACTGGGAGAGTCGTGTGTGGGCACTTTGCTCGTGGAGGATGCTTGGCTGCCTGAGGCGCGCTCATCGCTTCAGCGCATGGGCGCGCGCGAATGTGTGATGTCTGCATCTTTTGTACCGGCCGATGCACCCGTGGGACAGCGTGTTTCCGGCGCGGCAGTGCCCACGCGTTTGCTGGTTGCGCCGCGGTCTCTAACGCGCACGGAGCGTGCGGCCATGTGCGCCATCGAGGGGCAAAGCGTGGAGCGATTGGAGGCGGTCATGTGGTGGAAGGGGGCATCGCCTCAGCGGGACTTCCGCATGCTGTGGTGCCCGGAGCGCGCGATGTCGGCGTGGGTAGAGGACGACACAGAGAGCGGCGCATCTTGGCTGCGCGGGTGGTTTGATTGAGCGGCTATGTGGAGCTTGGTGCGCGTACGCAGTTCTCGTTTTTGCGCGGCGCAGGCACGCCCGCGGAGTTGGTTCTGCGCGCCAAGGAGCTGGGGTATGAGCGAGTCGCAGTGTGCGATGTCGATGGCCTTTACGGCATCGTGCGCGCCGACATGGAAGCGAAGAAGAGCGGGGTGCGCGTGGTCGTAGGCAGCGAGATCAGTGTGCCTTGCAGCTTTGGCGCACTCACTTTGCATGTGCAAAACAGTGAGGGGTACACGCATTTGTGCGAGGTGCTTACAGAGGCCCACAAAGACGGACGCATTGAGAAAAAGCGCTCTCTAGAGCAAAAGTTGCACCTGCCTCGCAATGCGCGTGCACGCGTCGATCTCGCATTCGTGTGCGCGCGCGCCGCCGGGTTGTGGGCAAGCGTGCCTTCGCTTCCGCCTCCGAGCGATGCTGAGATGCAGATGCTTGTCGCAGCGTTTGGGGAGCGCTTGAGCTTGAGTATTTACCGACACATGGATGGCTTCGACGTGGCCCGCGACGCGAGCGCACGCGACTTGCACGCGCGTTTTGGTGTGGCGGTTTGCGCGACGAACCAAGTGCGTTATCCCACGCGCGCGCTCAAGCCTTTGTTCGATGTGCTTCACTGCATTCGCGAGGCGCAGACCTTGGAACAAGCTGGGCGTGCGCTCCGCTCCAACGCAGAGGCTCACCTCAAATCTCCCGAGGAGATGCGCGCGCTGTTCTCCGACGAGCCCGCGTGGTGCGCGCGCAGTGTGCAGATCGCGGAGGCGTGCACCTTCTCGATGCGAGAACTGCGCTACTTGTTCCCGTTCGATACGGGCGACGACGCACGTGGAGAATGCGCGGATGCGCGTCTGCGTCGTTTGAGCGAAGAGGGAATGGTCACCCGCTACGGCGAACATACGCCTAGTGCGGTTCGCGTACAGGTGACCAAGGAGCTGGCACTCATCGAAAAGTTGCAACTTGCACCCTATTTTTTGTGCGTGAGGGAGATCGTCGAGATCGCACGCAAGAAAGATATCTTGTGCCAAGGACGCGGCAGCGCGGCAAACAGTGCGGTGTGCTTTTGCTTGGGAATTACCTCGGTCAATCCCGCGACGTCGAACCTCCTTTTTGAACGATTTCTGTCGGCAGAACGTGCAGAACCACCCGACATCGATGTGGACTTTGAGCACGACAGGCGCGAAGAAGTCATCCAAGCCATCTATGAACGTTATGGCCGTGACCGTGCGGCCATGGTGAGTGTGCTCATCTGTTACCGCGGCAAATCAGCATTGCGCGAAGTGGCCAAAGTGTTCGGCTTTGAGCTCGCACAAATCGAGACGCTTGTACGCAGCGCGGGCGCATGGGGATCGCTCAAAGAAGTCAATCAAGTGCGCCTCCGTGAAGAGGGAATAGACCCGACTGATCCGTGCGTGCTGCAAGTGCTGCAAATGGCCAAGGCCATTCAAGGGTACCCTCGCCATCTCTCGATTCATGTGGGCGGATTTGTGCTTTCTGCCGAGCCACTCACGCGTATCGCACCTGTGGAGCCTGCAGCGATGAGCGGCCGCACGGTGGTGCCGTGGGACAAGGACGACTTAGACGCGCTTGGTTTTTTCAAGGTCGATGTGCTTGCGTTGGGCATGCTGTCCGCGCTTCGGCGAGGCTTGGATTACATTGCCGGTGCGCAGCAGAATGGGGCGCAACTTGCGGTGCAAAAAGGCGATTCTGCCATTGAGCGGCTGGCGAAGATCCCCGGCGACGACAGTGCGGTGTTCGACGCCTTCGAGCGTGCGGATACGGTGGGCGTGTTTCAGGTTGAGAGCCGGGCTCAGATGTCGATGTTGCCGCGCCTCAAGCCGCGAAGCTTTTACGACTTGGTGGTGCAAGTGGCTCTTGTGCGACCGGGACCCATCCAAGGTGGCATGGTGCATCCATACTTGGCGCGTCGCGCAGGCACAGAGCCGGTGGTCATTCCCCATCCCATTCTGGAGCCCGTGCTTGCGCGCACTTTGGGCGTGCCGATCTTTCAAGAGCAGGTGATGCAAATCGCCATTGTGGGAGCGGGCTACAGTGCCGACGAAGCGGACCAACTTCGGCGAGACATGGCGGCATGGAAGCGCACCGGAAACCTAGAGCGGCATCGGGACAAGCTCGCGCAAGGCTTTGCAAAAACGGGGATCAATGCCGACTTCTCTGCGCGACTTTATCAGCAAATTCACGGCTTTGCGGAGTACGGGTTCCCGGAAAGCCATGCGGCGAGTTTTGCGCGGTTGGTGTATGCGAGTGCGTGGATCAAAACGCATTATCCAGCCGAGTTTGCGGCGGCGCTGGTGAACAGTCAGCCCATGGGATTCTATTCGGTGAGCACTTTGCTGCGAGACGCTCAGCATCACGGCGTAGAGGTGCTCCCTGCGTGCGTGGGGGTGAGCGAATGGGACTGCTCTTTCGAGCCTCGCGCGGAAGGCAAGCGCGCCATTCGCGTCGGCTTACGTGTGGTGCGCGGGTTTGGCAAGGCCGCTGCAGATCGCTTGATTGAGGCACGTGCAAAGTGCGCGTTTACGCATGTCGAAGACATGGCGGCGCGCGTCAATCTCAACGCCAAGGACTTGGATGCACTGGCGCGCGCGGGCGCACTCGTCACGCTTGCTCCCGAGCGCCGCATGGCGATGTGGCAAGCGCGAAGTCCACGTAGCGAAAAGGGAAGCTTGTTTGAAGGCCTGCAGCTTCAGAGTGAGACCATCGCTTTGCCCGCGATGGGGCGCTTTCGGCAGCTCGTGCTCGACTACGCCAGTACGGGCTTGTCGGTAAGCGATCACCCCATGCTCGCGCTGCGTGCGCGTCTGCCGACTTGGTTCTCCAGTTCGGCAGAGTTGTCTCAGCTTCCGAACGATCATCAGGTCGCAGTCGGTGGCTTGGTGCTTGTGCGTCAGCGTCCAGCCACGGCCAGCGGGGTCGTGTTCATGACGTTGGAGGACGAGCATGGATTTGTAAATTTGGTGCTTTATGCACGGGTGTTTGAGCGCTTTCGAACCGTAGCCATG
>JAYWGD010000376.1:0-5063 GCA_043778435.1 Myxococcales bacterium
GTACGAGACACCGACCACTCTACAGCTCGCAGCATGGTCTCGCCGCTGTCGCCCTGAAACTTGTAAGCCATCGCATAGCGCGGATGATGCGCGGTGGCACCCAAGCGCAATTGCTCCGACACGTTGTCGGCGACGAGCACCACGCCATCAATTTCGTACGCCAGTTGCGTGCGCTCCGCGGCAAAGGCGTGATACGCGGCGGCCGCATCGCTGCGCTCTACACGCTTGTAATCGACGCCAGGGAAGCCCCACGACGCCAGAAGAACAAGCTTGTCGGAAAGCGTGGCGACATCGACGCCAAACACCTCGTACGCCGCGAATGAAAGTTGGTAGGCCGCCGATTTTATCGAGTCTTTTTGCTTGATTGCACCAGCCGCCAAGTTTCTCGGATTGGACATTCCCTGAGCTTTGTAGGCTTCGAAAACATCCAGACGCATATACACCTCGCCGCGCACTTCGACCTCGCTGCCGGTTGCCGGAATTTTGCCGGGCACATCACGAATCTTGCGCACGTTCGCCGTGATGTCTTCGCCGACGCTTCCGTCCCCGCGCGTTGCCGCCACCAGCAATGTGCCCTCAGCACTGTAACGAAGCGTGCAGGCAATGCCATCGAATTTTGGCAATGCAAGCACCGCCCCGTCGAAGGTCTGAGCCCACTTGGCAATGGCGTCATCGTCGTAGGCTTTGTCGAGCGAAAGCATGGGTCGCGCATGACGGACGCCTGTACCTGGCCGCTCGCCACCAAGGTCCGACAAAACCAAAGAACCTGGTGCAAGTTCGCCGAGGCGACGCACCAGGTTGTCGTAGTCTACATCGGGAATACTGGGTGCATTTTGCACCCAGTATTGATGATTGTGACCGCGAATCTGTTGCTCCAGATCTGCGATCTCCTCTTCACGCGTCGTCGTCGTCCTCATCGTCGTCATCCGGCAAGTCCTCAAGCGAGGGTGCGGATTCAGGAGGCGCTGGGCGGCCCTCGCGCTCCGCTTGCTGACGCTCTTTTTCACGCTGAGCTTTGGCTTGCGCCACGCGCTGCAGAATCTGTGGCTTAGGGGCAACCATCAACGTCATGGTGCGCGCTTCCATCGCTGGACGCCCTTCGACGTTGGCAATGTCTTCGAGCGCCGGAATAATGAGGTTGAGCTGCTCTTGGGCTTTCTCGGGGTGCGTGATTTCTCGCCCACGGAATCGCACCGTAAACTTCACCTTGTGACCAGCCTCCAGGAACCGGCGCGCGGCGCGTGTCTTAAAAGCGATGTCGTGGTCGTCTGTTTTCGGACGAAGCTTGACTTCTTTGAGCTCAATGTTGGTCTGCTTACGCTTGGCCTCTGCGCTCTTCTTCTTCTCGCTGTACTTGAACTTTCCGTAGTCCAGGATTTTGCACACAGGGGGCACCGCCTTGGCGTCCACCTCAACAAGATCTAACTGGGCTTCGTGCGCAAGGCGCAAAGCTTCTCCGGTAGGAAGAACACCGAGCATGGCGCCGTCAGCGCCCACCACTCGAACTTCCGGCACGCGAATGCGATGATTCACGCGGGTTGCAAAGGGACCTCGCTGCGCTTGGCGCGGGTCGAATCGGGGACGCCCCATCATGCGATATACTGACCTCTTGTCGTCGCGCACCGCGAGTCTGCGGAACTGCGAACTGAGTTCAGTTGATGAACGTGATTGGCACAAAGGTCAAACGAAATGCGGGCCTTCTTGGCGTTGCCTGAGGTAACATTGTGGATGATGAGCTCGTTCACCTTTCCCGCCGCAGTCCGTTTCCTGGCCCCAATGGCTGTTTCCTTTGTTCTTGTGGCCGCGCAAGCCCATGCCGCCACAGCTTTTTCGATTGAGAAGAAAGACATCTCCGAGAGCGGCGGAACGTGGTCGCTGGGCATGCGTATTGGCCTTGCGAAGGCTCCGCAAACCCCGCGCGTGCCGATGAGCCTCTACATCTCGAAGACCCAAGAGTTTCGACGACTCCTCGAAGACGGACATAACGATCCCGTGACGCGTGCAACCGACATCCGCCCTGCCAAAACCAGCATCGAGACGGTGGACGTAGACTTCGCCGGTGCCAAGGGCGACCTTTTTAAGGATACCAACTTTAGCTACCGTCTAAGCCGCTCGGCCGGGTACGTCGCGGGCATCTACACGGTGCAGCTTAAGACTCCGGAGGGCACCAATGTTGGCAGTGCGGTGACCATCACACTGCGCGGAGACAACCCTGTCGAAGATGTGCGTACCATGAACTTCGCGGCGAAAAAAGAAGACCCCGCGGCGGCGAAGCCCAAGACGGACTTTGCCATTCCACAGAATGAGGTTCGCGCCGATGGCACGCCCCCGCCCTTCATCTCCGAGGAGGCGCGTGTGCCAACCGAAGAAGAAAACATCAAGGTGAAGCCCCGCTCCGGATGTGGCTGCGATAGTGGAAAATCAGAACCGAAGCCTGCAATTTGGCTGCTCGTCCCTCTTTTTGCTGCCCTGATTTTGCGCCGTCAACGCACGGCCTAGCCTCTTAGGTCTCTCAAGGCATGGCCGCCGCACTTCAAGCGCTCTCCTTTGCCAGCGGGCTAGGTGCAGGAAAGCCTGTGCCTGAAGTCTGTTTGCTTATCGGCGATGATGCCTACCTCCGTGATGCAGCCGTGCGTGCCATCGAGCATCGCGTGGTCGAGCCAGCCACGCGCGACTTCAATGTAGAGCGTTTCACGGCCGGAGAATGCAGCGTCGCAAGTGTAATCTCGGCCGCACGCATGGTCCCGATGATGTCGGCCAAAAGGCTGATTGTGGTGCGCGCATTGGAGCGATGGGAATCCGAGGGCTCGTCGTCGAATCTAGACGCGCTTGCAGAGTATGCATCGGAGCCGATTGATTCATCTTGCGTGGTGTTGCTTGCCGATCGGATGCACGGCAGTCGCCGCCTTGTGACGCTCGCAAAGAAGCAAGGGTGGCATGTAGACTGCGCGCAACTGACGCTTGAGGGCGCGCTGCCTGTGCTCTCGCAAATGGCCGTTGAGCGAGGCAAAAAGCTCTCCACCAATCTTGCACGTGCGCTCGTCGATCGGGTGGGCACGGACCTTGCGACACTCGAAGATGCGCTAGAGCGCATGTGCCTTTACGCAGGCAGCGACGTAGAATCACTCACGGATGCGCACATGATCGCCACGGTGGTTCACGCACATCAGGGTGATGCTTGGGACTTGGTGGCTGCAGTCGGCGCGCGCGATGCGGCAAGAGCGCTTGGTGCCTTTGCAAATGCATTTGAGCCTAAAGATCGAGGGCTACCGCTTGTGGGAGCACTCGCTTGGTCCATTCGGCAATTGCTACGTGTGCATGAAGGCGTGGCCCAAGGCATGGCGCCCGACGCCGCCGCGCGTGCGGCGGGAGCCTATTCTCCAGAAAAAGCACGTGAACTGGTGGCTTCCGCAAAACGATTTTCGCGCGCGGAGCTTCGAGACTTCTTGTGCGCGCTGGCCAGTGTCGACCGCGAGCTCAAGGGCGCCAAGCGCTCGCCGCGCAGCATCCTCGAGTCTTTATTGCTTCGTTTTAGCTTGAGTCGTACCTAGTCATGGTTGCGCTTCGTCGCGCATAACTTCCCCGTGCGGGTGTGATATTGATACGATCTCGTGGTGCGTTCGACGGCTCGAGCTCCAGGGACATTGCGGGTTGTTGCGCCATCGCGCAGTGCATCCGCGCGTGCGGCGCTCGCTCGCAGCAGACCCGTTTTTGAGCTCGCTATTTCTCGCCAGGGCTTGGGCGTTGAACTGTCTTCGAGCTATGCGCTCGGTCCCGTCCGCGTCACTCACCTGCGCGCAGATCTTCCGGGGCTTAAGTTTCCTATCGACGTCACCGGCGGCTTGGCTCGCTTTCGAAGTCATCGTTCGTCGCTCAATTTGCTGCGACTGGAATGCGACCTCGACGCGCTGTCCACCGTGCTTGGGGCGGCGTCCGGGGGAACGCTCGGCAAAGGGGCTCATCGCATTCAGCTGCGCGGCAAGGGCGATCACCTCGTCGTCTGTGTGTCGCTTGCACGCGAAACATCATGGGACGATCAGAGCTCGCCCGTGTTGGTCTTCGAGGTGTTCCCACTGATCGAGGGCGGGCATTTGTCGTTGGGTATCAGTGCCGCACGCGGACATGCCCTCCTGCGCCCAGCACGAGAATTGGCCTTGGCGCTCATGAGCCAGTGGACATCGTCTTATGCCGAACGCATTGGTGGGAGCTTTGCCTTCTCGAACATCGCGCGCGAGATCTGTACGGATCTGTTTGTGTCTTCAGGCATGCGCGCGCCGCGTGTTCCCGCGGCAGGATTGTCCTTCGATGCACGTGACAAAACACTGGCTGTTTCTGTAGACACCCTCAACATTGACAGTGCCCCGTCAGAGCGTGCTGCAGGTGTCTCAGAGCACTTAAGAATGCTGCTCTCCGTGGATGATGCGCTGGCGACAGGGCGCGAAGAGATTGCCCGCATGGCGCTCGTCGAAGTGTTGTGTCAGGCCCCACGGCACGTGGAGGCGTCACAAGCTCTGGCGTCCATTGATGCGCTCTACACGCATCGTTGGGAAGCCTCGTTGATGACCCTTGCTGAAGCAGATGTGGGGTCCACCTCTGGCACACTGATGGCGGAACTCTATCAGCGCCGCGGTGAACGCGAGCACGCCGCGCGCGCTGCTTGCCTCGTCGCGACGCATGAGCCTCAAGCCGAGCTCGCCGCGCGTGCGCTTGCGATGGCGGCGAGCCTAGAGCACGATTCACTCATGGTGCCCATGTGGCTCGAAGAGATGGTGACGCTTGCTCCGTCTTGGGCAAGAGGCCGTATCTTGAGAATGAGAGAGCGATTGCGACAAGGCGATTTGCTGGGCGCGCAAGGAGATGCACAACACGCAGAAGCCTCCGTGCGCGGTTCCAAACCACGCTTTGAGATGTGCTTGGCACTGGGTCACATTTTTACAAACGCCGGCTACGCCAGCGAGGCTGGAGCCTATTACGAACGCGCGCTGACCTACGTGCCGGAGGATGCTCAGGCATTGGGTGCTTTGGGCGGAAGCCTCATCGCACGGGGGCTACGCAAGCGTGGA
>JAYWGD010000377.1:0-5056 GCA_043778435.1 Myxococcales bacterium
CAGATCGATCTCGTGAAACAACGCGCCATCTGCACGGCCATCATTGGTGCGTACCAATTCAAGGTGCGTTTGCGCCCGCTCGTCTAGCAGCATCATGGCCGTTCGCTCACCTAGCCCAAAGTGCGACCATGGCAGCTTTTTTCCTGGCTCTGCGCGCTCTGCTGCGCGGAGCAATGCGCCGGCGGCAAGCAGTTCCGCGCGATTGAGCGCTTGGCCATCGAGCGAATCTGCGCCGAATGCACGACTCAAGTCGGCGCGCGCTTCGGCGGGTGTGGGCGCAGCCACAACACTGCTCGCAAGACTTGCCGAGAACTCACCAGCTCCCACATTCTCGGCACGCACATCGCCCACCCACAGCAACTCTTTGGGCGACAACCGAGCGAGCTCCGACAACACATCGCTGAGCGACGCGACAGCAACGGTATAAAACTCGAATGTAGAAATATCGAGCACGCCCAACGCGAAGGCGCCTTCGTATACCGCAACAGACACCGTGTAGTGTGCAACTTTTGGGTCCAACCCCAAATCGTCGAAGGGCATGCCAGGCGTTGCCACACGCACCACCTCGCGCGGCACAATCCCACGCACCGTGGCCGGATCAGCCATCTGTTCGCAGATGGCCACGCGCTGGCCTGCATCGAGCAACTTTTGCACGTATCCTGCGATGGCGTGATGCGGAACACCGGCCATAGGGATGGGGTCTGCCGCAGCTTTGTTTCGGCTGGTGAGGCTGAGGTCAAGAATGCCGGACGCAGTGACTGCATCCTCGTAAAACAACTCGTAGAAGTCGCCCATGCGAATAAACAAAATCGCGTCAGGATACTGAGCTTTTGCGCTCAGATACTGACGCATCACGGGCGTGTCGGAGCCGGGCAACGAAGCCAACCTCGGAGCCTTAGTAGATCACGGGGCGCGCTTGGGTCAGCGTATCCAAACGCACAAAGACCAAGCCTTGAGACGACGCATCCAGCGCGACAAACTCGCCGAGACTTGGATACATCTCGAGCGCGCGCAGGTTGATGGCTGCCGTGCCGAGCTTGGCAGGCAAGCCAAACCCAAGCGGAACAAATCCACCACGCATGTCGAACCTCCACGTGCTGTCTCGCTGCACGGGCGCCGTCTGCGGGGCATACATCACAAAAGAGAACATCGGATTTCGAAACGCGAGTGCGCTCAGCAGCCCCGGTGGAACAAAGGTGCCGGAGGGAGGACGAGGCACCGACAACGTGCGTGCGTCGGCGAGGCGCCTGTCGGCCTGGCATGCAAGAGTGCAACGCCCGCCTGCGCTCTTCTCCACATGATGAAGCATGCCGCTCGCGCTGCCGTTCGCAAGCCACTCGCCGCCCGCACGAACACTCACGTTGAGTTGGCCATGGAAGCAGCAGCGAACCCTGTCCGCGAACGAATTGCTGAGCGACAAGGCCACGCGGTGTGAGCGACCCTGATCGGGGGCGCTATACATGTATTGACCCAGCACCAAATGATCGTCGTAGGCTTCGAGCACAGGCAGGTCGCGTGTCCAGGCATTGGCATCGGCCGCACTGAAGGTGGCATCGCACATTTGAAACCGCCCCGCTGCGGTCTCGTTGCCGCCCCAACACGATTGCGAATCGCCAGGCACGGACCAGTACATATCGCTGGCGGGGAGCAAATCACTCGTGATGCGAACATAGTCTCCCACCCGCCCCGCGTATTCCGCAGAGGTCAACCCCAAGCGCGCGACTTCTGCGTCACCGCGCGCAGCCCGCTCTTGACCCAAGGCAAAGTCCTCGACTCCATACGCGCAGAACCCGGGCGCGCCTGTCTCCAATCGCAGGCGCGCATTAGGCGCCGACACAACGGTGCCTGACACCGTAGCAAGGCCCGGCAACACGCCCTCATACACCACGCTCCAAGACTGATTTAAATGAACACTTGGATCATCCCAAGACACACGCACCCGCGGTATCGCGATTTCGCTACCCGGTGTCATGGTGAGGGGATCGCTGACTTCGGTTTCGGCCGACGGCGCGAAGTTCTTCCAACCCGGATCGCTCAGGTCGGTTTTGGTCGGCAACATGGTGGGCTGCTCCAGCGCCTGCGCTCCGGACACGGGCAAGGGCTGGCCGCTCAGTGAAAGCGAAGGCGCGCCGGTAAGACTCGGGGCATGCGTGCCATCCGTTTCGCTCACACGCAATTTGTATGCAGAGCGCACACGATGCGGGACCACTGCAGGATAGAACCACTCTTCGCTGGCCGCGCCGGAGGCTGCACGCGCCACGCCCCAAGGGTTGTTGTTCTCGTCGCTTTGACTATCGCCAAACGCATTGACACGCGCCGAGGCAGAGAGGTCTTGAGGGCGACGACAAGCCTCATCCCAATCGTCCACGTCCACAAACACGACGTCGCCATTCGTCAGCGCTACGGCCGCAAACACACCGCGCATCCTCGTGGGGCCCAGCGGCGCAGCACCAAAGTTTCCGTTGTCTTGATACGACGCACCAAGAGAGCCTGCTTGCGACGGATTGTTGGTGCAAAGCACAGCGTTGCGTGCATCGCTTACCGGCCGCTGAACGCCATCCGCCATCCAATCGCGCGCGAAAAAGGAGACGCGAAGTGCGGGCGCAGCAAGCCGAATGCGATCCGCGCGCTGCGTCGGCGCAGCCTCGGCGCGAGGGCGCTTGGATGGCGCCAGAATGGCAGCTGTATCGCTGAGATCAAACACGGCGATGGCACCGTCGCGGCCGTCGACCACATAGGCGAACCGCTTGTTGTCCCGCGTCATGGGGCTAATGGCAATGTCCGAAGCCCAAGAGCCTGTAAGCTCCGAGGCGAATTGAAGTTGCTGCACCAATCTTGGGCTTCCGGAGCTCACATCCACCACATGGACCACGGCGCGACTACGCTCGCCGATGTACACTCGGTCTCCGTCTTTGCGCATCAGCGTGGCCACCACGGCGGCGCTCTCGCTCACAAAGCCCACGCGCGGCAGCTCTGTGCATACTGCAGGTTCTCCAAGAGGCAGTGTGGACGTCGACAAGCGTTCACCGCTCATCGAGGCCGGCCACAATATGGCTCTGAATCCAGCGGCCCCGACGCCGCCCAGCGCTGTTGCAGAGAGCAGACGACATGCGGGCAACTGACCTGCCACATAGGGCGCATCGCCCTTGCCCGAAAACGGCAAGGTAGAAAGCTGCAACAGCTTTGCGTCCACACCGTCGCCGCCAGACGTAAGCACAAACAGCGACTCGGCGCCCATGCTCTCGATGGCCACGGGTCGCTCAGGCAAGGTACAGCCCACCCAATCGGGCAGCGCCACCGGAGCGCCGCTGCCTGTCATCGCATGTCGAAGCAGTGTGGTGCTGGGCAGCGCGTAGATGCCAAAGCCTCGCGGCGCACCAGATGCAAGATACACGGTTTGCGCATCGGTAGATACGCGGATGGCGGTGGGCAAGGGAGCCGAAGGAATCGCATTGAGCCCGGGTGTTCCTCGGTCCGCATCAAGCACCGCTGCAGCGGCCAAGTCGACCACGCTGACCTCACCACGGCCCAGTTGCGACACGAGCACCATCGGACGCAAGGAGGGCAATGGGCTCACGGCTGGAGCCGATGCCGTCGTACTTGGGAGCGCCGGGCAATCGGCGATGGGGCGCGCAAGAACGGACGCAAGAGCTGTGCCATCAGCACCTGCGGTCTGCACGCAAATGGCATCCAGCGCATCCGGACGGTCGAAGGAACGAACGGGCTCAGGGGCGGTTGAGCTTGCACAGCTGGAGACAAGCAGAGCCCCAACGGACACGGGAAAAAATCGAGAGATGCGACGCATGGATTCAGCTTCCTTTGGGCGCATGAGGCGTGCCAAGTGTGTAGATCACACGCAAATACGTTGGGCTCCGGCGATCGAGATCGACCACCTGAAGAAAGGACTGCGTGAAGTTGGCGACGTACGCAAAACGATATCCCGCACGCACAGCGGCCTCCGATGCTCCATGAGGGTCGAAGACATCAAATGCCGCCGTATAAGGACCACGTCCGGTGTGGATGGTGCCCTCCGTACGCAAGGTCTCGGGATCGATGACGACGATGGTCGAGGCGTCGAACGACACCACAAACAGTCGGTTTCGAGCGAGGCCTTGCTCGTCCACAATGGGCGCCAAATAGGCGCGCGATGGGCCCACAGGAAGCGGCAAAGAGCCTGCAAACGAAAGCTCGTCTCCAGCGCCGCCGCGCGTCGGAGCAAGCGATCCGTAGAGCAATGATGCGGGCGAGCGGTTGGCCACAAACACGGGCATGGGGAGCTCCGCGCAGCGCGCGCCTCCCCCGACAGAAACACAGGCATCGCGCGCCGACGGGTCGACCACAATGCCCCGTGAATCATTGCCCGACGCGGTCCCCGCCACGGCATAGCTTCGGGACAAAGCCAAGTAGGGGCGCTGTAGCGCCGAAGCCTCGTCGGGCACATAACGAAGCTTGTTGACTGTGCCGCCACTACGCGTGGTGGCAAGGAGATCCTGACCAGGCGCCGAAGCACTTGCGGGCAGCATGGCAAGACCGCCCACTGAGGCCTTGAGCCCAGGAAGAATGAACTGCAACGAGGGCGACGCGCCGCTTGCAATCCCGGTAGCCATGAGGCTGGCTTTGTCGTCGCCGACATGGCCAATCACGAGCATTTTCCCATCGGAAGATTGCGCGAGCACGGTGGGCTCACCGGGCAACGTGATGCTGCGTGTGTTGCCAGGCTCGTCCGCGCGGTTGCCTGCATTGTGGTTGGCATCGCATCGCGCACCGCCGCAGTCGAGCTGAAACGGATCGCCGCCCGCGGAGTCGTCGCCCACGTCCATCCAGGACAGCGAAGTCGTGCCGCGCACAGGCACATAAAGCCTCCGCCGAGCGTTGCCGCGCGCATCGACAAAGCCCGTGTTGGACACCTGAACATCGGCTGCGAAGGCGCCAACTTGGACGGAGCCTCGAAGAAAAGGCACCAGCGACGCCGGTGCCGCACATTGCTCGCCCAAGGTCTGACCTTGAGGCACGCGCCCGAGTGCACAAGGCTGAGCTGCCGCGCTCTCGGCTGCAG
>JAYWGD010000378.1:0-1830 GCA_043778435.1 Myxococcales bacterium
GGCCCTTTTTGAACTCACCGATGTTAGAAACACCAGCCTCTTTGGCCCATTTCTCATAGTTGGCGGGATTGAGGCCGCTTTGATTGGCGAATGCTGCGGCGTGGAACTTCCAAAACGCATCGTTGCCTTTGAGCGCAAGCACGCCTTCGCCGGCTTCAGCAGCAGGCTTCGCATTGGGGTGAAAGGGCAGCGGCTCGTTCTTCCAAACGACACGCACCTTGTCTTTGCCGTAAGCCTTCTTGACTTGCTCGACCGTGGCTTCGACCTTGCTGCAGAACGGGCACTGGTAGTCAGAGAACAACACGAGCGTGACGGGCGCCTCGCGGTTGCCCCAAAATGCGTCCTTGCTGGTTACAGGAACAGCGGCTTCGCCGTCGGCCCACGCAGCCACACTTGGTGCGCCGCCCATGCCGCCTTCGCGCTTGCTGATCCCCCACGTGAGGAACGCACCAGCGGCGAAGGAGAGCACGAAGCCCACCACTGCAACGCCCGTTGACATGCCCTTGCTTGTATAGTCGTGCGCGGCCGTGTGGCTGTGCTTGTCGGCGTCTGCCGAATGGTCGTCATGTTGTGTCATTGTTTTGCCTTTTAACTGAAACGAGTACGAAAAACATGTGCAAAACACAGCGTTCGCCCGAAGGCCTGCTGTGCTGCAAAAACGCGTATAGAATGAGCGCGCGGAATGGCCGCGTGGGCTCGTATTTTAGGCTCGCGGCGGACGCTCGAGCCCGAACACGTGGCTCAGGCCCTCATGCTCAGGCGGCGCGGGGGAGAGCGGCGCAGGAAGCGTAACACTGTGGGCGTGCGCAAGCACTATGGGTGCAACATGCATGCAGTCAAGCGAGCCACGATGCTCGCCATCCGGAGCGCTGGGGGCATGATGCTTGGCGCGGACTGTTCCGTGCTCAGCGCGCTCGGCAACAGGGCCACACGGGACGTCCACTCGGGTCAGAAAGCCCTCGTCCGCGGCATTGGAGATGGGCGTCGCCACCACACGTGTTTGCGCGGCTTTGGCACAAAGGCCCGCGGCCTCGCGTGGTGCCTCGTAAGGCACGCAGCCCTGCACTTGGGCGCGCACATGCAAGCTCGTGCCATCCGCACCGCAAAGCCCTGCTTCTTTGGGCAGGCGCGCCGCCTCGGCACGCGACGGCGCCAGCCACACCAGGGCGGCAAGGCAAACCGTGAGCAGAAGGCGGAAGAGGTACGGCACGACTGCCGCAAACTAGGACTGCGCAGCCCCGCTTGCAAGTGAATCGCGGCGCCCACGCGTCGCGTCACATGCGGCAACATTTTCGCGGCGCGTCACAACACTTGCCGCGAGGGGGTCAAACCGACTACCTGCGCGCAACTTGAATACTTCGATCGAATCCGCCTTTGCAGCGCTCGGCCTTTCTGCGGGCCTTGTGCGCGCCGTCACAGACGAAGGCTACACCACCCCCACCACTGTGCAGGCAGAGGCGATTCCCGCAGTGCTTGCTGGACGCGACGTGCTCGCATCCGCTCAAACCGGCACCGGCAAAACCGCTGCTTTCGTGCTCCCCATGCTCGAGCGCTTGTCCCATGAGCCTCGCACGTCCCCCGCAATTCGCGCGCTGGTGCTCACACCCACCCGCGAGCTTGCCGTGCAAATCGACGAGCGTGTGCAAGCTTATGGACGCCACTTCGGCGCACGCAGCACCGTCATCTACGGCGGCGTAAGTCAGTACAAGCAAGAGCAGGCGCTGCGCCGCAACCCCGATCTGGTGATCGCCACGCCAGGCCGTTTGCTCGACCTAATGCGCCAGGGCATTGTACGCCTTGAGGGTGTGAAATACTTGGTGTTGGACGAAG
>JAYWGD010000379.1:0-1827 GCA_043778435.1 Myxococcales bacterium
GAATAGAGCTCATTCCTTTGGAAATGAGAGCGACGGGTACAGCAATTGGGATACCTACGAAGAGCGCGCGAAGCTCTGCAACAAGCTGTCGGTCATCGCCGTCAATTGTGGGGCCTCGCAGGTGGTTCAGATCTTCGCGATCAACTCGCTCCGAGGAAAACGCACCGACATGTTTGAGCCCGGCTCCTCAAAGTACGACGGCGGGATGAACAACAGCATGCATCAAAACTCACACCGAAACGACGCTGAGTTTGTCGACAATCTCTCGCGAAACGATCGCTGGCACATGAGGCGATTCGCAGAGATTTTGCAGGATTTGGGGCCGAGCGGCTTCAACATTCTCGACAACGGCGTGACCATGTTTCACACGGACATCGCCACTGGTGATCATCAGTGCAGCGACATCCCATTCATTCTCGCGGGCACGGCTGGGGGCAGGCTCAAGATGGGAAAGTACATCGACGCCAACACCACCAACAACAAACTCCTCGCGACGGTGGGCGCCGCACTTGGGCTCAAGGACAACGGAGCGCCGATCACCCAATTCGGTGGCAAAAAGGATGATGGCGGCACGGTGCCTGGCGGCTACATCGAAGCGCTCAAAGACAGCAAATTTCCAACTTGAGTGGCCCATTGCTCGTGCGCCAACGCTGCCGCGCCGTTGCGCGAGAGTGTTCGTGCACGCATCGTCGATAGGCAAAAAAGTGTTGCGCGGTCGCGCTCCTTCACCTGATTGTGATTGGCGGCTGCTTGGCCGATGCAGAGTCTTCTCCCGAAGACGACGCCTTGCTTCGGACCCCAGTGCCTCGAGCCCTCCCGAATCCCGCACCCAAGCAGAGCGCGCTGGATGGCGCGTCTCGCACTGGCGAGAACAAGCCACCCATCGCGCCTGCACTTTGATAAGCTTTTGTGCATGAGCGAAGAATCGATTCTCGAGGTGGCGGCACGTGTGATGAAGGGCGGCTCTGCCAAGAACCACGCCAAGAATGCGGCGGCCGGCAAGATGTTTGCGCGTGAGCGTCTCGCGCTTCTTTTGGACGGAGGCAGCTTCGTCGAAGAGGCACTGCTTGCCAACGCGGTGGACCCGGAACTTCCCGCAGACGGTGTGGTCACGGGCCTTGGCCGTATCGAGGGTCGTGTGGTGGCAGTGATGGCCAACGACTCGACGGTCAAAGCTGGCTCGTGGGGTGCGCGCACGGTCGAGAAAATCATTCGCATTCAGGAGCGCGCGCTCAAGTTGTCGGTGCCTATGTTGTACCTAGTCGACTCGGCCGGCGCGCGCATCACCGATCAGATCCAAATGTTCCCGGGCCGGCGCGGCGCGGGCGGGATTTTTCATCGCCAAGTCAAGATGAGCGGACGCGTGCCTCAAGTGTGTTTGCTCTTTGGTCCTAGCGCGGCGGGTGGCGCATACATCCCCGCGTTTTGCGATCTTGTCGTGATGGTCGAGGGCAATGCCAGCATGTATTTGGGATCGCCGCGCATGGCCGAAATGGTGATCGGCGAGAAGGTCACGCTCGAAGAAATGGGCGGCGCCAAGATGCATTGCTCGGTGTCGGGTTGCGGCGACATCATGGTGAAGACCGAGACCGATGCGATTGCCGTTGCGCGCCGCTACCTTGGGTTTTTTCCCACCAATTGCGACGAGACCTCGCCCGAAGCAGAGCCCAAGGCGCCCACGCAAACCGGAAAAACGTGGGCCGACATTGTGCCCGTGGATGAGAACAAGCCCTTCGACATCAAGACCGTCATCGACGAAATTATAGATGAAGGTAGCTTCTTCGAGATGAAGCCACTCTTTGCCAAAGAGCTGGTCACAGGTTTTGC
>JAYWGD010000380.1:0-1825 GCA_043778435.1 Myxococcales bacterium
CAGAGCGGTTCCCTCTTGCATTACTCTGGGCATCGCCACTTTGATCGTCACGACCAGAGTTCCCAGAACAACGAAGTAGAGCAAGACGATGGCCCAGCCGCGCTTCATGCCGCGCGTCTCCAGCCGGCCAACCATGGGCGTTAAAATGTACGCCAGCACAAGCGCGAGTACAAAAGGCAGCATGACCTCGCGCGCTACAAGGACCACAAGGCCACAAGACAAGGCAAACGCGCCGGCAAACATGGTACGCTTCCCAAAAGACGGAACGGGGATCATTGCCTCAGCACCCTTAGCATGCGTCTCGCTCGCATGCATCGTGCACGCACCGCCTACTGAGACTTGCCAGATGCCCTCCTTTCGGGCGAACGTCGCTCCCTCTGCCGCATGATTCAACTTTCAAACCTCACCGTGGCATTCAGAACCCCCGGCGCGGGCACAAAAGCGGTGCTGCGTGATGTCACGTTGAATGTTCCAAAAGGGTCGCTCTACGCCTTGGTTGGACCGGGCGCGGCAGGCAAAAGCGTGTTGCTCAAAGCACTCGCTGGGTTGCTTCCCATCACTTCTGGTCAGGTGCGCGTTGGCGCTCTCAACATCGGCGAGCTGTCGGAGATCGCGCGTCAGGAGTATCGCGCCAAGCTCGGGTTTTTGTTCCAAAACTACGCGCTGTTCGACACGCTCAGCGTGCTCGACAATGTTGCTTTTCCACTCCGTCGCGAGGGTATTCAGTCGGAAGAATACATTGTTGCTCGCTCCAGGGAGCGGCTCGCTGCAGTGTCGTTGGCCGGTTTTGAGCATCGCCTTCCTGACGGACTTTCGGGAGGTCAAAAAAAACGCGTGGGCGTCGCGCGCGCAACCGTCAAAGGGGCCGATGTGTTGCTCTACGATGAGCCCGCCGCAGGGCTGGATCCTGTCACGTCGCAGAAAATTTTTGACATGCTGCGCCGTGAACAACAGGCGAGCGGCGCCACGGTGGTGATGGTCTCTAGCGACTTGGATCGCATGCTCCCTACAGCTGACTTCGTCGGCATGCTTTACCGAGGTGAGCTGATTTTTCATGGCACGCGTGACGAGGCCATGACGTGTACCGAACCGCATGTGCGGCAGTTTGTACATGGACTTGCAGAGGGGCCTTTATGAGCACGCAGTCACAAGCAGACGTCGATCAAGAAACCATGACGACGGGCGTGGCACGCAGCCTAGGCAGCAGTCTTTTGGACCTCGCCCAAGAGGTGGGGGCGATGTTCATTCTGCTAGGCAAATCTCTAAAGAACATGCGTCACATCGATCGCGAGGAGTTTTACAAACACCTCTATCGTATGGCGTTTAAGTCCCTGCCGATTGTGGTCGTTACGGCTCTGTTTTCGGGCGCCATCATGGTGGTCCAGGCGGGTGTCACCGTGCGCCGACTCAATGCCGAAGGGCAACTGGGTTGGGGCGCGGGCTTCAGCACGGTACGTGAGATCGCGCCTCTGCTATGCGCACTCATGATGTCGGGGCGCATCGGCGCCAACAACACGGCAGAGCTCGGCACAATGGTCGTCACAGAGCAGCTCGACGCACTTCGTGTACTGGCCATAGACCCCATCAAGTTTCTGGTGGGTCCGAGATTTTTCGCCATCGTCGTGACGGTGGTCTCGATGACTATTTTTGCCGATGGGATTGCACTTTTGGGTGCATCTTACACAGGGTTGGGCCTGCTCGGTATCGAGCCCATGACGTTTTATAACAGCCTCACGGGTGGCATGGTGCGGGTGAGCGATCTCATGAACGGAATCTGCAAATCGCTGTTCTTCGGAATCGTCGTGGCCCTGTCCTCTTGCTACTA
>JAYWGD010000381.1:0-1811 GCA_043778435.1 Myxococcales bacterium
TTCGGCATCGAGCCTTTGAAACGATGTGCGTACCGTCGCCTCTGGCGGGGTGCAGTCGTAGCTGGATGTGCCCGACAAGAAACCCAATATCACGCATTCTGGGTAGGTCCCGAACGGACTTGGCACGCTTTCGGGCGTCGTCACATACTTGTTCGTGATGTCGAAGTAGCCTGTTGCGGCTTCGCTAAAGTTGGGCTTGTCCTCGCTGTTCTTCTCGGTGGGCGAGTATTCAAGCGCGTTGGCCGTCGCGCCGCCAAAAAGATAGCTGGTATCGCCGTTGTTGCTGTTCGCGACGTTTTTGGACCAATCCACACGCATCGAGGTGCGCTGATTCCAAGGGCGAGACTTCTCGTCTTCGACGATAACGTTGTTCTCTTCACCCGTGGATGCGTTGAATTCGCGCCGGATGTCGAAATGACTAATGATTTTGTACGCGGCAATGATGGTGCCGTTGGCTTTGGTGGGGAAGACCAACTTTCCGTTCACCAGTTTGCGAGGCAAACCCTTGATGTCAGCTCCGGGCGTCTCTTGGTACGAGCGGCGAGCAAACAGGAAGTTTTCGGTGACTTCCCAGCGCAAACGATCCACTGCGTCTGCGGTGCCGATGCCCCCCGTATACACCGTGTTGGCCGCGACATCGATACTGAAGGCCTTCATTCGGAACTCTGGATCGTCCGAGAAATTCTCGAGGTCTTCTCCGAGCAAGAAGGACTTGCTGACAATGTTTGCCTGTGTGCGATCCACGGGATCGCGCTCACCCGCGCAGCCAGCCGCGTAAAGGGCCGCGGCGAAAGCCGCGAACAGTCCGAGGCGTGATGTTGGGATCCCCTTGACGGGGCCTCGCAGCGCCAGTTTACTTCGTGTTTTCAGTGTCATACTCAATCTCCTCTGCATAGGGCTTCACGGTCGTAGTCCGCACCAGTGAATGAGGCAAGCAAGAACTGTGCCATTCCGGCCATGTTGTGCATGGAAATGGCTCATTGATGCCCGCACGTGCGAACCAAGCACTTTTGTTGTACAAATCGACGCCGGGCGGAATTTCAGCACCATCCTTACATCTGCATCCGTGGAGGGAGTGCTTGAGCGCTGTTAGGAAAGTGACGGCGGCCTCATTGAAAAACGACGAGGATCGTGCACGGCCACGGGCTACGTGCGGCCAGAGCCGCTACGGCGCACGGCGCTACGTCGGGGGCTTGCCATCGGCCAATGCAAAACGCAGAACGGTATGGAGGCTCTCGTTTCTGAGTCCTGGCTCGCAGCGTTGGGGGCGCACGCAAGCGGTAAGCCCAGGAACAAAGCTGCCAGCGCCTCGGAGTCATCGCGTGCAGCACGTTCGGGGGCCTCAAGTTCTACCAGGGCCGAATCAATCTCCGTTACCTCGCCCGGCGATGGTCGCAACTCAGCGCGTTAGGCGGGCAAGCTCTTCGCGGATCATCGCTTCTGCCATGCTTGGGACCACCTCCCAAACGACTTGCTCAACCAATGCGCGGGTCAGTGTGATGACGGCGGCCTGCTGCACGTCGCTTAGATTCAGTGGGGCAAGCTTGGCTGCGATCTCTGCGTCCGAGGTTCCAGTACTTGCGGTGCGGGGCGGAACGGTGGAGCTGGTTCCGATCTCGCCTGAGGGTGCTGCCGCTGCGGAAGCAGCAACCTGTGCGGCCGACGTAGGTGCGGACGGTGCTGTCACGGATGCGGGCGCCGAGGCCGGAAAGGCGAGAGCCGAGGGAGTTGGGGTGACTGCGTGATTGAGGCGTGGTGGCTGTGCCGGGATGCCAGATGGAAGCCCATCGACGCTTGGACGCGAGCCTGGA
>JAYWGD010000382.1:0-5000 GCA_043778435.1 Myxococcales bacterium
AACCTTCGCTGGGGTCCCGTAGCTCCATAGGCCGGTCATCGACGTCCCCGGATCCGGGTCGTTGTCGAACATCATCATTCCAATGCGCGCCTTGCCCGCGAGAGCAGCGAAGAATCCCTTGCTATTGTCGTATCCGCTCTGGCCCACCGTACAAGACGCACCGATAGCGCCACTACTATTCATGGATCTGTACTCCAGATCTAAAAGCGAGGGAGGCGAGCTGCCCGTCGTGTTCTTGGGCACGAGCGTGCAGATCTCCGAGCCCGTAATGGGCAAACCATAACGATAATGCGGAAAGCCATAGGTCCGGTCGTAAACGCTGCTTCCGTAGAGTGCACCGAACGGAGCTTGCGACCTATCGAGCGGCATCGCGCATCCGCCAACCAAAGGCCCTCCCAAACTATCGACCACTGACTGCCAACGATTCTTCTCAAGCACTGCGCCAGACACGCCTGCGCAGGCCCCGCCCGGTAACGCTTGATTGGCCGTTCGCTCCATCGAGCCCGAGTTGTCGAGCAGCATCAAAATGTTGGGCGCCAACTTGCTTCCCCTCGTATCGAATTTGTAGGCTGCAGCCGATGCATGCGGAACGCCACCCATGCAAAGAGCACCGATCGTCGTTGCCGCAAGAAGCAACGCGGAACAGGAGGAGGTTCGAAGCATCATGATCCACACTCCAGTGGGCCCGTTGTAATACGACCCCTTGCACCCACACGACTGTTCGGCTTCTGCGCCACCCCTCCGATGTCATTCGGCGAAATGAGAGCGCGTACTGTGGCCGTGTATCTACGCACACATTGCCTGCGAGTCACGCTGGCTCCCGCAACCCCTACATAGAAGTTCGTAGGGTCGGACAGCTCAATAGTATATGTCCCTTTAGCATCTTGCGCCGAATCCAAGCTGTTGTCGAGCGGCGCATTTGATGCTCCACCAAGGCTGTCCTTGATGTACTTCCCGAGGTACGTTTGGTCTTGTTTGAAGCAACGCTTACCGAGAGACGGCACTAGATTTGGGTCTCCTGATGACGGCCGCGGCACCGATGCGCATTCGCTCACGGCCTCTCCTGAACCAATGTTCGCATTGGCGTAGAGCACCATCCGGCGGTCCAGAAACGCTGCTGACGCTGGGTTTACGAGCTCTGCTGTTGCTTGAATGGCGTGTTCTGCAACCCCTCGGCCCTGAGCCATGCTTCGGAGCGCGCCTGCCCCACGAACGCTACGCTGGGCATTGGAGAAAGCATACAGGCCAACCACAGCCAACAGAGACAAACTCATTGCCACAACCATTACAATGGCTCCTCGCTGACTACTTTGACGTCGTATGGGTTTACTCATCGAAGAAACCTCCCCGCTGTGTTCAGTGTAGCTTCCATCAGTACGCTTCGCACGCGCGCATAGTTCGCTCCCGAAACACATTTAGCGATCGCGTTCTCCATACAATACCGCGCTCGTTCTGGTGACCCAGCAACAGGCGCAATCGTATCCGTGCGGTCTGCCTCGCTCGCGCGTACCGCAAGCAAAAATCGAACACCAACGATTCGATGAGGCCCCTTCACCGCAAGTGCGTCAGTCGACTGATGCCCGGTATTCACGTTGCTGTACACAACGTTCTCGGCATCGCCGAACGGCAAATCCAACAAGGTGTAAGGTGCAGAAACGCCAACAGCTACCCGAAATGCCACCTGAAAGTCCACGACGTTTCGAGCTAACACCACAGGGTAATAGGCAGATGTTGCTGAATCTTCAGCTGGCATCCCATTTGGACGCAGTGCACGTTTTGTCAGCGCATAACTGTCTGTACAGGCAGCGGCGACACACCCAAGGGGCAGCGCTTCGACCTGATAAAGAAATGAGTTAACAGGATTAAACAGGGCGCCCACTGCAATGAGTCCCGATGAAACGCCGCCCATGGCACTTGCACTTGCTCTTGAAAACTGGCCATTTGGCGATGCGGGAAACTGCAGCACGGGAGATCCCGCCGTGGCAGTGTTTACTTTCACACCTTTGGTATCATCCGCGTAAAGGTATTGCGCATATCCCTGGTCATCGACCAAGCGATACATACCCGTGTAAGACGCAGGCGTTGTAGCGCCTGCATTTGGCGCGAGGAAAAGTGCCGATACCATATCGCCCTCACGCGTCGCCGAAGGGTAACGCGTTCCGTCAATGGTGAGCGATTTGTCCATGTACAAGCGCGCCCCGGACGCAGAATCAAAAATGACGGTCGCGCGTTGTATAGCGGTTGTGGAATCAATTCCACGCATAAAGTAATCGTCTGCGGTGGCGTAATTTCCGCTGAGAATCACCGCATCGGGGGCAATGACATTGGAGAGGGACAAGGGGTTCTCACCTGCCTTGCTGCCACCTTGAAAGTACCTCACTGCCGCCAAACGATTGTAGTTTGCGACAGTACAGTAAGACGCCTGCGCGGTTCCCGTGCTCTCGCTGTAGCCGGAGCCGGCATAGTTGTATGGGGCTGTCCCTCTTACCTGATTGGCACAAACCGTGGTTGTGCCGACGGAGACCACACCAAAGGGCGGCCGAACCAAGGGCAAGCCACCCGCCGTCGTATCGTTGTCACTTTCGTTTTGAGTGCCCACGAACGACGGATCAAAACCAACTCTCGCCCAAGGCGTGCTCATGTAGCCTGCCCGCCCAAAGTCATTCCGAAGCATTGTGGCAACATCGCGCAAGTCGGCATCAGCGTGCGCGATATGCTGCTCGTTGTGCATCGTGGTCTCCGACATTTTTGAGAGTCCGACCACGGCCACAGCGATAGCCATGGCACCCACGGAGGCCACCATCAACTCCATAAGCGAATAGCCACGCGCCCAAATCCGCTTGTATAACGCACACATTAAAAGTTCCCCCGAACAAGCGAAGAGTTAACGATCGAGCCGTAGTCTCGGTCAACGGTTCCGGCCGTAAAGTCGTTGCATGCCCCCGTAACCGTGGCAATGGGGAGTACCGCATTGGCCGCGCCACTTGCCCAATAAACGCGCACGTCCAGACGCATCGCCCGGTTTGGCACAACCCAAGTTGCACGATGCATAACGCAAAAATAGGTCTCGTCTGCTCCCGCCACACCAGACGGCAGTTCGCGGCCGTTGATATCAAAACTAGGATTGAGCCCTAAGGTTGCTGAGCGAGCCGTGAGCGTCCAAATACCAGTCGCAACATCCTTCAATATAGGACGAGCCGTCACCTCGGACGCCGACTTCCACAAGGCCGCCTCCGCGCGCGCACGTTCAATCCACGCAGATGCAATCCCTGTCGCCACATCGATTCTGTGTGCACGCATATTTCCGCTGATGGCAGAGCGTTGCATCGACAGCACCCCCGTCGCGCCAACAGCAAACAAGCCCGCTGCCATCACGACCTCCATGGCCGTGTAGCCACGAATGGCAAGGGTCTTGAAGCGCGACAATGTCATTGAGCAGTCACCTCAGGTGAGCGCAGAAAGTCGCCGACGCTAAGCGTTCGCGTCATGCCAATAAACGTGGGTTTGGGACGCACCACCACCTGAAAGGGCGGCAGCCCAATGACCCACCCCGTGCTTGCGATCACAGTTGGGTCACTGGTGATGGTTCGGCCCGTGGCGCCAGAGGCTGTAATGCAAAATCCAAAACGCCCATTCGTGCTGTTGGTGACTGCCAATGCGATGGTGTTTGCCGCGGCGACGACGGCCACCTCCGAATTGGTGGTTGCGATGGCCTCATCGTTCCAATTGTATGCATCCACCACACGCGTGAGCGCTGGAGCGCCTGCGGCTGTCGCCGCAAAGCAATCGCCCACCGGCACTCCTGCCGCGTCCACGGCCTCAATCACTCGAACAATGTTGTTGGGAAGATCGATGTCTACAATGTGCGCGGCTCCGCGGCCCATGGCGCGCAACCTCGCCTCTCCAATCACACCGGCAACCCCCGCTGTCACGGCATAGAGCTTCTTCTGCCTTGCGGCCCGAAGCATGCTGGGGGCTGCGGCCATTGATCCCATGCCGATGATCACGAGCACGATCATCAATTCGATGAGGCTAAACCCAAGACAACGGCGCCTCGGATGCAGCAAAGCCGCGAGCTCGTACGCTTGCCTGTTTTGGGTTTTTAGAGGTCGCACCTGTATAGTCTACAGGGCAAAACCGCGAACATCAAAGCGACGTGTGAAAGGCTCCAAATGAGGTGCGTAGCACCCGCTCCGCATTGGCCGTGGTGGTGCCACATAGCGCATCCAAACCGACACCGCGAAGCTCCGCCACTTTTCGTGCAGTATGCATCATGTAGGCGGGCTCACAGGGCTTGCCGCGCAAAGGAATAGGCGACAAATAGGGGCTGTCGGTCTCTAGCAGAAGGCGGTCCTCAGGCGCGCGCGCCGCCACATCCTGAATGTCTCGCGCATTCTTAAATGTCACGATGCCTGAAATAGAGATGTAAAATCCCATGTCCATGGCGGCCGTAGCAAACGCCCAGTCCTCGCTAAAACAATGCAAAATGCCGCCCACGTCACTGGCTTGTTCGGCACGCAAGATGTCTAAAGTGTCGGCCCTCGCGTCTCGAGAATGCACGACGATGGGCTTGCTCGCCGCACGCGCAATGGCGATCTGAGCGGCGAACACGTCGCGCTGCACTGAGCGATCGGCGTGGTCGTAGTGGTAGTCGAGCCCCATCTCGCCCACCGCTGCGACCTCCGCGAGAAGCGCCATTTGCGTGAGCTCTGCAAGCGTCTCGGACGTAGCCTCGGCCGCATCGTGAGGATGAAACCCGGCCGTCATGCGCAATGCATTTTGCGACCGAGGGTCACGCACAAGTTCCAAGTCTTGGCGTGCAACACGCAAACCGCCTCTCCCCACGCCAATAACGACAAAGCCAGTGATCCCTTCGGCGGCGGCACGCGCCATGGCCTCCCACGGCCCATCCCCGAAATACCCCGGATCCAAGTGACAATGGGTGTCGACGAAACGCAGAGAGCTCACTTCACGGGGTAGTCGAGGGTCAAAGTCTTGGA
>JAYWGD010000383.1:0-4999 GCA_043778435.1 Myxococcales bacterium
GATGCTTTGGGCGCGCGATTCGGGCCGTTGCTTGCATCGCGCCATTGTTTGGCAGTGTCGCCGGACGGCAAGCGCTTGCGACGCGCTAAAGGCCGCGGGCCACGAAGCGCAGATCCGTGAAACCACGGGCTTGGTGTTGGATCCTTACTTCTCGGGCACCAAGCTGGCTTGGCTGCTCGACCATGTGCCGGATGCCCGTGCGCGCGCAAGTGCGGGAGAACTTGCGTTTGGCACGGTGGATTCTTTTTTGGTGTGGCGACTCTCGGGCGGCAAAACGCATGTGACCGACGCGAGCAACGCGTCACGCACGATGCTTGCGTCGCTCAGCACAGGAGACTGGAGCGATGAGATGTTGTCGCTCCTGGACGTGCCCAAAACGGTCCTGCCCGTCATTGTAGACTCGGCAGGCGTTGTGGCTGTAACCGCCGGGGTTCAGTTTCTTCCCGATGGAATTCCTATCGCGGGAATGGCTGGCGATCAGCAAGCGGCGCTCTTTGGCCAAGGATGCCTCAGCAATGGAGATGCAAAGTGCACCTATGGCACCGGGGCGTTCGTGCTGGTCAATACTGCGAAGAATCCCGTTCGTAGCAACAAGGGCTTGCTGACCACGGTGGCATGGCGCATTGCCGGAGAGCTTTGCTATGCGCTCGAAGGGAGCGCCTTCGTGGCAGGTGCGGCGGTGCAATGGTTGCGTGATGGGTTGGGACTCATTGAAGACTCGTCCGAGATTGAGTCTCTTGCGCGCTCTGTCCCCGATGCAGGAGGAGTCAGTTTTGTGCCTGCGCTCACCGGCTTGGGTGCGCCTCATTGGCGACCGGAGGCAAGGGGCATGATCTCCGGACTTACGCGTGGTACGACCCGTGCGCACGTGGCGCGTGCGACCCTCGAAGGCATCGCGCATAGCGTGGGTGATCTGCTGGATGCGATGGCGTCGGGCGGAACCACGCTGCAGCGTGTGCGCGTGGATGGTGGCGCCTCGGCCAACGATTTACTTATGCAGATGCAGGCGGACTACACGCAGTTGCGTGTGGAGCGGCCTACAGATGTGGAGTCCACCGCGCGCGGTGCAGCTCTTTTGGCTGCAGTGGGATTGGGCCTCTTAACCGCTTCGGCGGCCTCAGGTGTCGCGCGAGGAGATACGTGCTTTGAACCCAATATGACGTCGGCAGATCGGGCGGTATCACGGAGTCGCTGGCATGAGGCCGTTGCACGATGTTAAGGTTCTGCTGGCGAGAATGCTCAGAGGGGAGAACTGCTTGCCATGAACGCATCTGAAACCGTGTTGCGTGATATCGAAGTCGACTTCGAAGCGCTTGAAGATGCCTTTGAAAACAATGCGGTCGAGGTCCATAGCTATCTGCATCTAAGCACGGGTCAAGTGTTGCGCTTGGTCGATGGTGTTGTAGATGCGACGCTGCGTGAACGCGTTTCGTCGGATTCGAGTTATCTGCGTGTTGAGCCAGTGCACTCGCGTGAGCAATACCGATGGCTGGAGCGGTTTATCGAGATCGTTGAGGCGCCGGAAATGCGCTCTCGTTTGCAAGCGGCGATCGACGGGAAAGGAGCGTTTAGGCGCTTCAAAGATGTGTTGATGGCGACGACCATCGAGCGTGAGAGTTGGTACACCTTTCGTCGCGAGCGCTTGCATGCCCTCATGCAGAGTTGGCTCGAGTCCCACGGTTTTCACGCCATCCCTCGTGTTCCTGTGGAGCTTGCTGCGGAAGCGGGGCCTCCCTCATCCGCGGTGGACACCGAGTTCGACAACGTGCGTTCGTTGGCGTCAGGCTTCATTCGCAAGCACAAGTCGCCAGAGCTGCTGCGTGTTCAAATTGTGCAAGTGCTGGATCAGCTTGGGGGCCGCGAGTTGGATCAGGTGCTGGCGTTTTCGGAGTTCCTCAAGGCTCGGCGCGCGGCTCGCGCATTCGCCGCGCACTTCGACAATCAGCAATCGGAGATCGGCGCGCGTCAGGATGCTGAGCCTGGGGACGACGATTCGCAGGTGGGCGAGCGCTCAGCCTCATCGGACGATTGAGGTGTGGATGTTCGAGGCCTCCGCTCGTTTGCGTTTTTCCCGCGGCCTGGCGCTCACGTACGTGCTGACCACAAGTCCTGCACTGGCGGTTGCGCCGCAGCCCGGCGCCTCAGCGAAGGAGCTTGATGCCGTCGATTCCATTTACTGGGCCCCCGAGCTTGGAGGCCCAGATGCGCCGCATATGCTCTCGGTACGAGAGCTTGGATTTTGGGCCGAAGTCGAGGCCCTGGGTGAGGATGGCAAAGGCGGAGTGAGCTCGGCGCGCCAATCGAGCGTGGCGGCGGAGCGCTTGATGCTGGAGGATCTTTGGGCCGCAAGGCAGGACCGCGAGCAGCCGGAGCGAGGCGTGTACGAGGCCCTGGCCGAGGGCTTATTTGGTGAGTTGGTGCGGCGCACAGGAGGCAAAGATCGCTTCGATGAGGTGCTTGAACGCCATGGTCTTTCGCTGACAGAAGTCGGGCGGCGTATGCGAGAACGCGCGCGCGCTTTGAAGCACGCGGAGTCTCATTTTACGCGTGTGCGTAGCGTGTCCGAGTCGGACCTGCGCAGCCGTTGGGATGCGCAGCAGCACCCTTTTGTGGGGGAGGAGTTTGGCAGTTCGAGGGATGCGTTTGCCGTATGGTACCGAGTAGAGACCCTTCGTGGGTTGGAGCTGGAACAGCTCCGGGCATCGAGGCGACTTGTGCGGGTACGCGCGCTGAGATGAGATCGCAAGCGCCGGCGCTACAGGTATTCGTTGCAGCGGCTGCATTGGCCGGGGTGCTGCTTGTGTACGGGCTTTCGGGGCGACCTCAACCGGCTCGGGCATCAGACAAACGTTTGCGCGTTGCACTGATCTTCGACGTGGGAGGACGTGGCGACAAGAGCTTCAACGATTCGGCTTATGCAGGCTTGGAGCGTGCCGCGCATGACTATGGTGTTGAGACCTCTTATGTGGAGCCGGTGTCGGGCGATGAGAGAGAGTCGGCGCTTCGTATGTTTGCGAGCGCCGGCTTCGACTTGGTGATCGCCGTCGGCTTTGTGTTCACGTCTGATGTGGATCGCGTGGCCCGCGATATGCCTTATGTGCACTTTGCATGCGTGGATTATGCATCGAGTGGCAACAGCGTGCCCCCGAATGTGGCTGCGTTGGGGTTCAGAGAAGAAGAGGGGTCCTATCTTGTAGGCGCGCTTGCGGGGTTTCGTAGTCAGAGCCATAAGGTCGGTTTTGTGGGCGGCATGCGAGGTCCGCTCATTGCGCGCTTTGAGAAGGGGTTTGCTCAAGGAGTTCGTGAGGCCTGTTCTGCGTGCGAGATCGACGTGGCCTATGCAGGGGCAACCCCCGAAGCGTATCGCGATCCGGCCAAGGGAAAGACGTTGGCCGAGGGACAGATCTCACGCGGCGTGGATGTGATCTTTCATGCGTCTGGGGCCACAGGGCATGGAGTGTTTGAGGCCGCTCGTGAAGGCAACATCTCGGCCATCGGCGTGGATGTGGATCAGGCCGATGAAGCACCAGGCGTCGTGATTTCCAGCATGCTGAAGCGCGCCGATGTGGCTGTTCATGATGTGATCCGAGACACCGTGAATGGCGCGTTTCAATCAGGCCTTGTGGTCTCGGGCGTGCGAGAAGGCGCTGTGGACTATGTGCACACGGGCCCACACGCGGCTGTGTTGAGCCCGGAGCTCATCGCGAGCGTGGAGCGACTACGCGAGAAGCTCGTGCGTGGAGAAACCCTGGTCGTCCGAGAGTAGTTCGCGTCGGTCACTGCGGGTGCTGGCTACCGGCTTCGGCGGCCGGTGCTCGTTACTGGCATTGTGGACAGATGCCGTACAGCTCGAGCTTGTGACTGCGCAGCTCGTAGCCGTGACTCTTGGCGATTTGCTCCTGGGCTCGCTCGATAGGCTCGTGCTCGAACTCTTGAATGGCGCCGCATGCGAGGCAGATCAGATGGTCGTGATGCCCGTCGTCGTCGGCGAGCTCGTAGCGCGTAAGGCCATCGCCAAACTGTCGCTCATGCGCCAGGCCACTTTCGGCCAGCAATTTAAGTGTGCGATACACGGTTGCGTAACCGATGCCTGGGTCTTGTGCGCGCACGAGCTGGAGCAGCTCTTCGATCGACACGTGTCGGTTGGCCGCCAAGAATGCTTCGATGATGGCTTGCCGCTGCCCGGTGCTTCGGAGGCCTCGGCTTTCCATGTGGTCTTTGAGTTTTGCAAAGAGCTCACTCGCCACTTGGGCGTCTTTGGCGTTGCTCTCTTTGGGAGGTATTTTGCTGGTGCTCATGGTCGTTCTATAGGCAGAGCGTTGGATTCCCACGCGAGCATGCCTCCTTCTAAATAGACGAGTTCGGCACCTTCGAGGCCAAGTCGCAGCACCAGCTCTTGAGACACGTTGCCGCTGCGGCAATAGAGCATGGGCGGCAGTCCGAGCATGTACAACTCTGCCATGCGTTGCTCGATGGTGTCGCTTGGGAAGCTCACTGCACCAGGCAGGTGCGCGCGCTGAAAGGCCGCTGCGTCCCGAATGTCTACCGCGACAATCTGCCGCTGTGAGAGCAGCTGTGCAGCCTCTGCCACTTTGATGGCGCCTTCAGGACGAGGAAGGTGAGGCTCGAGCAGCACCATAAGTTGCTTCTTGCTGGCGGTCCCTGCCACGCCATCGACGGGCCGCCCGCCTACAAACACCATGAAGGTGGGAAGGGATTGGATACGAAGCTGTTGGGCAAGCATGGGGCTCTTGTCCACATCCAAGCGGCGCACCAAGACGGTCTCACTCATCGCGGCACTGAGCGCTTCGAGTTCAGGGGCAAGCTGCTTGCAGGCTACGGAGCGATTGGATGTAAAGTGCAACAAGACCGTTTTCTGGGCTTGCAGAATCTCCGACTCGAAGTCGACTTCGCTGACGTACGGGATGCCAGACGTTGCGGGTGGGGTGGGGCGTGGTGATCCGAGGAGCATGCGTGCAGAGTCGCTATCTTGCCTTGT
>JAYWGD010000384.1:0-4988 GCA_043778435.1 Myxococcales bacterium
CGCCGCCCCAGCATAACGTCCGAGACCGCGCCCTCGGAGGGCAGCCATCGCAGTGATTCGCTGGCCACGCGCGCCTGCGCTTGCGCGCCTAGTGCATCGGCAATGTGGTTCAGCGCCGGGCCCTTGATGGGCGAACCTGTGGCGCGCATGGCAGCGACGACTACAAGGCAGACACCCGTGATCCGAGCCCGCGTCCAAGGGTCTGGAAACAACGTGGGGCGACGCTTTGTGAACATTGCCTAAAAGCTACTTCTCGCTCAGGCGTCTGCGAGCAGAGCCGCCATGTCGGCGGGCAGGTCAGCGCGCACATCAAAGGAGGGGCGAGGCTCGTGTCGCACGCGGCTTGCGTGCAGCGCGTGCCGCGTGAGTCCGGGGACCTCGGGGCCGCCATAGAGCGTATCGCCCGCAAGAGGCGCTTCGACGTGTGCAAAGTGCGCGCGAATTTGGTGGCGACTTGCTTTGTTGAGACGCACTTTGACAAGTGCCCAACGGCCTTTCCGATCCAGCACTTCGTACTGGGTCACTGCAGGGCGAGGCGAAAGCCGCATCACGTCGCGCGGGTGGATGCAGGCAAGCACGCGCCGCTGATCTTTGGGGTGATTCGTGAGAGGCACTTCGATGACGCCGCGATCGGTCAGATTGGCCTCTTCACAGATGACCAAATATTCCTTTTCGATGAGCCTGTCCTCAAGCGATTCGCGTAGGTTTTCAAACACAGCCGCCGTGCGTGCAAACACGACAAGCCCGCTGGTATCTGTGTCCAAACGATGCAAAAGACCGGGCTCTCGTAGCCCATAGCCGAAGCCTTCGAGCTCTGGGAACTTGGCAAGCAGCGCGCTCGCGAGTGTACCCAACTCCCCGGGCCGAAGCGGCATACAGGGCATACCGGCCGGCTTGTTGCACACGATCACCGACTCGTCTTGGTAGACCACATGGGGGTCGGTGTTCGGGTCGGGCAGGGCAGCATCCATCTCGTGGCTCACGTCTTCGCCAGGGAAGGTGATCACATCACCGGTGTGCACAAGCGCGCTCTTGGGGCCTCGCTTGCCGTTGACGCGGACTTGGCTCTCTTCGATGGCGCGTCGAACGCGCGCACGTGTGGCGCCCGTATAAAGTTGTACAATGCACTTGTCGAGCCGCTCGCCGTCGAGGGTTTCAGGTACGGTGAGCGTAATGTCAGACATGTTGGGACCGGCTTGTACTCCAGTGCCCCCAGTTACGTCACGTGCTCATGCCTGCGCGGGCGCAGTTCAGAAGCCCGAAAAGACTTTGAGTCGCAATGCATCCTCCGTCTTTGCACCCTGTGCATCGCGAAGAAGCCATGTGCGTGCAGAATGCAGTTGGGGTATTTTCTTGAGCGTCCATACCGAGAAGAGTGGTGGCAAGCCTTCCTTTGGCGAGGCCTGCAGCGTCTCCACAAGGCACAATCCTTGCGCGTCGCTCGCCTGCTCCACACGCGCTTGCGCGTCGGAATCGCCGCAAATGACCAAGCTCCCGTGCTCTGCCAGAAGCGCCGCGCCCGCCGCAATGTACGCCTCCACACCGCCTCGATACTCCACACGCGCGTAGGCCCGCTGCTCGTCCTCCGCATCGACCGCCGTGCCCGGCGGAAAGTAGGGCGGCGTGCCTGTGATGAGATCAAAGCCCTCTGGCGCATGCCGCGCCAATACGGCCACAATGTTGGCTTCTCGCAGATCACCGTGATGCGCTTTCACGCGGTCCATAAAGCCATTGCGCACGATGTTGCGGCTCACCAGCTCAAAGGACACCGCTTGCGCCTCCACGCCTGCCAACTGCGCCTGCGGGAAAGTCCATGCAAGATGCAGCAATACGGAGCCCAACCCACATCCCAAATCCAAAATGGTCTTGGCATGTGGCATCGCCGTGGCTGCCACATAGGCGGTGGCCATGTCGTCGATGGAGAACCGATGCCCCTTGGCGCGCTGAAACACACGCACATCCCGCGTGAGCAAATCGTCGGTGAGGGGGCCAAGGTCGAGCGCGAGCGTCATCGTAAAGTGGCGACTACCTCGCACACGGCGGCGCGCATTGACAGCAAATGGCCGCGCAGCGTAGCCTTTGGCCATGCACCTGAGTCACCGTCGTGTTCACCCTGCGCGGATCTGCGCCGTCGCCCTCTTGTCTACCGCCGCGTGCGGTCTTGTGGTGGCATGCAGCTCGGCACCGGTGACCGGCTCGACGTCCACGGACGATGCCGGTGGGGTTGGCGCGCAAGATGGCGCGTTGGGTTCCTCTAAAGATGGGTCAACGCTTGTGGGGAGCGATGCGGGCGGAAACATTGGAGGCTCAGATGGGAGCACCTCGCCGGACATGCTGGAGGGCTGGCAGAGAGTCAAGCCGGGGGGAGATACCCTGTGTTCCGACGGCAGTCCGTACTCATTCTATCTTCGGAAAGGCGCTTCAAATCGCGTCGTTGTGCACTTCGAAGGCGGCGGCGCGTGTTGGGATCACGAATCGTGTTCGCTCCCCGGCTTGGCATACACCCCCGAAGTGTCGGAAAGCGCATTCCCTTTTGTGGGTGCCTTGAGGCCCTCCAGCATCCAAGGCACGTTTAACCAGACCAAGTCCGAGAGCTTGTTTAAGGATTGGACGATGCTCTTCGTCCCCTATTGCACCGGCGACATTCACTGGGGTGCCAAAGACACCACCTACTACTCCGATGGAGTCTCCAAAGATCCAAAGACCATTCGCCACCACGGAGCCGCAAACGCGCGCGCAGCGCTCAACTTTTTGTATGCGGCAGTGCCTTCGCCCGAGAAGGTGTTTGTCACTGGCGAGAGTGCTGGCGGTTACGGCGCTGCGCTGTGGGCGCCGTACATTCGTAAGCAGTATGCGGCGCCTGCCCAAGTGTATCAGTTGAGCGATTCATCGGCCGGCGTGCTCGCAGATGGTTTCTTTACTACGCTGCAGTCTGCATGGAATTTTCAGGCGCTTCTGCCCTCGTTTGTGCCCGCCTTCAGCGACCCAACCAAGGTTGATTCACTCGCCAAGATCTTCAACGGGATTGGCGCTTACGAGGGCAATGCGCTGAAGTTGAATATGTATAATACATCTTATGACGAGACGCAAATTCTCTTCTACGCGGCTCAAGCAGACAATGTGACGCCCCAGTTGTGGAACACCAAGATGCGTGAGCAGGTGGCCAATATCCAAGCGGCCTCGCCTACATTTCGCGCACTTACGGCAGCCAACTATGTGCACACCATTCTCACAAGCAATGCATTCTACACGCAAAAAACCAATGGTGTGACGATGCACGATTGGGTCAGCGACATGGTGAATGACGTCGCTCTGAGCAACGTGGACTGCAAGACCACCAACACCTGCGGCACGGCAAAACAGCCCTGATCTGTGACCGGGATGAGTGACGGCTCAGGTCTTGAGCGTCTTGGTCTTTTTCGCCACGCGCTTCTGAGCGGTCTGCAATGTGTCTTTGCGAAAAGCCATAGGCAGCAACTTGGCGAGTGTGGTGCGCTTGCGCGCCAGCACTTCTTTGCCGGACACGCCGACAAGCACGATGGGCATGTCGGCGGCGAACTCGCTCAAGACTTGACGGCAAAATCCGCAAGGTGAGCCTGGCTCGTCTCCTTCGGTGGCGACCACGATGGCAATGGGCTCCTGATCGCCGGCCGCGATCATCTGCATGATGGCGCCGCGTTCGGCGCAGACCGTGCCTCCATAAGAGGCATTTTCGACATTGCATCCTACATAGAACTTGCCGCTGGCCGTGGCGATGGCGGCCCCCACTTTGTAGTGCGAGTAGGGCGCGTAGGCGCGCTCACGCACGGTGAGCGCCAGGGCAGTGAGCATCTCGGTGAGTGCTTTTTCGCTCATGAAAGCTCCCTTGCCGTCTCAGAAATCCACAGGCTCAACAAGCGAATCAAGTCGGAGTGGCGGGCTTTGGCCACCGCTTCTACATCGCTGTGTTCGAGCTTCTCGTGCCCCAAGCCAGCCCCCAAATTGGTGATGCACGACAACGCACCCACGCGCACGCCCATGTGCCTGAGCGCCACCACCTCGTGCACCGTACTCATGCCCACGGCCTTGGCGCCCAGCACTTGCAGCATGCGAATCTCGGCAGGAGTCTCATACGTCGGTCCCATCAGGCCTGCGTACACGCCCTCTCGGAGCGTGATGCCGGTGCTGGCTGCAGCACGTGCGAGCGCCGCGCGAAGCCCCTTGTCGTAGGCCTCGCTCATGTCGGGGAACCGCGGTCCCAGTGCGGCCTCGTTGTCGCCCACCAGCAGGCTTTGCCCGGTGAGGTTGATGTGATCAGTGATCGTCATCAAGTCGCCTGGCGCCCAGGTGATGTCGAGCCCGCCCGCGGCATTGGTGAGCAGCACGGCTTTGGCGCCCAAGCGTGCCATCACGCGCGCGCCATGCACCGCTTGCCAAAGAGGATGCCCTTCATAAGGGTGCGCGCGGCCTTGCATGCAGACTACACTTATGCCGTTCACCGATCCAAAACACAGGTTGCCAGCATGCCCGACCACTTTGGAGCCCGGCATGTACGGCAGCGCGGCATACGGCACCTTTGCCAGATCGGTGAGCGCATCGGCATAAGCGCCAAGGCCGCTGCCGAGTACGATGCCGACCAGTGGGGCGGCTGTGGTGTGCGAGCGTACCGCGGCGACGGTCTCGTCGATGTAGGCGCTGATGTCTAAAGCTGCGTGCTGCATCAAACGATCTCGATGGCGACGGCCACGGCCTCACCGCCGCCGATGCACAAGGTCGCGATGCCGCGCTTCTTGCCCAGATCTTTGAGTGCATAAGCGAGCGTGGTGAGCACGCGTGCGCCGCTGCTGCCGATGGGGTGGCCGAGTGCGACCGCGCCGCCGCGTACGTTCACGCGGTCTAGTGGGATCTCGCAGATCTGCGCACATGCCATGGCCACCACGGCAAACGCCTCGTTGATCTCATAGAGGTCGATGTCGGTGGCATTTGCGCCCAATTGCTTGAGCAATGCA
>JAYWGD010000385.1:0-1805 GCA_043778435.1 Myxococcales bacterium
TCCGTTGATTGGTGCCCTGTTCCGCAGCACTACCACCACGCGTGAGAAGACCAATCTCGTTCTAATTCTCACGCCCTACATCATCAAAAGCCAAGACGACTTGCGCAAAGTGTACGAACGCAAGATGCAGGAGCGGCAAGAGTTTTTGGATCGCTACTTTGTCTTCACCGCGGACCGTGAGTACACACCACCTAAGGACTGGACACGCACCAACGGTTTGGTGGAGACGATGCGTCAGGCGGCCCTCGAGCTAGAAGAAAAGCAGCGTATGGACGAGCTTACCAAGCCGCGCGAGTTGAAGCTGCACAAGCCAGGCACACCGCTTGACATGCCTGCGGTGGGCAGCCGATCCCCGTCGGCTGAGGTGGGAGAGCCCGTCGTGGAGCCGGCGTCTCCGATGAACAGAGCGCGTCCCAAACTCAACGTCGATCGTTTGGAGCGCTGAGTGACCGAGCCGCGTTTCATCGGTGAGATCCTTGCGCGGCGCGCAGGCGTTTTGCCCGAGCGTATGGTTCCTCTGTATGCGCTGCAGCGTGAGCGTGGTGCCGACATTCTAGATTTGGTGATTTCGGGCGGCGTTTGCGACGAGGCGACGGTGAGTCGCGTTCTTGCGGAAGAAGCCGACCTGCCTTGGATCGAGAAGGTCCCGCATGACAGCATCGCGACGGAGCTCGTGGTACGCGTGCCTATCGCGTTTGCCAAAGCGCACAAGGTGGTGCCCATCTTGGAGACTGACGACGCCGTGCACGTTGCGATGGCCAACCCGTTTGATCAGGACGCTCTTGCCGACTTGCGGATGCTCTTCCGTAAGTCGGTGCGCGTGCAGGTGTCAGGCGCGGTGCAAGTGGTGGAGGCCATCAATCGCGTGTACGAGCGTGATGCTGGCCGAGGTGAGCTGTCGGCGAACGGTGAGTCGGAGGGCGAGGAAGACGCGGGCGACATTCTCGACTCCGACGACGACGCCCCGGTAATTCGCTGGGTGAATTCGCTTTTTCTGCAAGCCATGAAGGAGCGTGCGAGCGACATTCATATCGAGCCCGAAGAGAAAGAAGTGCTCGTGCGCTTTCGCATCGATGGCGAGCTCTACGTGGTGCGGCGTGCGCCGCGTAACTTCATGAGCAGCATTGTGTCGCGTATTAAGATTGAGAGCGAGCTCAACATTGCCGAGAAGCGCCTGCCTCAAGATGGTCGCATCGCCAAGAAGATCGCCGGCAAGGCCTTCGACATCCGCGTGAGCACCATCCCCACAAGCCGTGGCTATGAGCGCATCGTGATGCGTTTGCTCAACAAGAGCAGTGTGCTCTTGGACTTGCCAGACTTGGGCTTTTCGCCACGCGACTTTTCGCTAATGGACGATCTTATTCATCAGCCGAACGGGATTATCTTGGTGACGGGCCCCACGGGCTCCGGAAAAACCACTACGCTGTATGCCTGTCTAAATCGCATCAATCAGCCCAATGTGAACATTCTCACTGCCGAAGATCCGGTGGAGTACGAGCTGGCGGGCATTCATCAGTTGCATGTTCAACCCAAAATTGGGCTCACATTTGCAAGTGCGCTCCGAGCATTTTTGCGCCAAGACCCGGACGTGGTGATGGTGGGCGAAATCCGCGACAAAGACACCGTTGAGATCGCAATCATCGCATCGCTCACGGGCCACTTGGTGCTTTCCACCATCCACACCAACGATGCGCCCGGCGCCATCACGCGTATGATGGACATGGGGGTGGAGCCATTTTTGCTGCGCTCTAGCGTCATCGGCATTTTGGGGCAGCGTTTGGTGCGTGTACTCTGCCCGCATTGCA
>JAYWGD010000386.1:0-4984 GCA_043778435.1 Myxococcales bacterium
TCTCCAGACCGGTTGCGCGCTACGAGGTGCTGCTTGGCAAGTGGGCAGGCGCTTGGCTGCTCATTGCCGTGTTTGTGCTGGTGGGCACAGGGTTTTCTCTCTGCGTGTTGGGGTTGGTGGCGGGCGCTTCACTCTGGCTTACTGCTGCTGTACTCGCGGCGTTTGGCGCATTGGTTTGGGGTACGCGCAAGCTTGTCCCGCGCACGCCCGACTTGTGTTGGCTGAGCGGAGGGCTCTTTCTTTACGTCGCGGGATGGGCGCTCGCGAACACGCAGACCGAAGAAGCCACGCTGCTGGTGCATGCCTCGTCGCTCACACTTTTGGAAGGGGCCGTCCTTCTCGCCGCGGGCGTGATGTTTTCTTCGTTTAGCCGCCCCGCGTTTACGGGGTTGATGACGGCCGGGATTTGGATTGCCGGGCGCAACGCTGACGTGTTGGCCCACATGTCTCCACGCCATGTGGGCGCTACGGCGGCGCTTGCATCGTCGGCGCTTGCGCGCGTGCTGCCCAACTTGCAGCTCTATGCGCCAAGCCGCAGTGTCCTTCTAGGCACCGACGAGGCCTCGGGATACGCGGGCTACACGCTCGTGGCGTTGTTGCTTGCGGTGGCTTACAGCCTCTCGGCACTTTGCGTTGGAGCATGGGTTTTCTCCAGGCGCGACATCACATGAGTTTGGCCGCAGGAGCGACAGCCTTTCTCAAGGCCGCATCACCGTGGGGCTTGGGGCTCGTGTTCTTGTGGTGCATTTTTGAGGTGCGACGTGAGTACGCGTGCAGGGCTTTGCTGGTGCGTGCAGAAGGCGCGCTTCAGGACCCAATGCGCAGCCCTGTGCTCGGATTTTCGGATGCAACGCGCGCCGGTGCGCTGGGCCCGGCGTGGGGCAGCTGTCGCGCGCGCGCGCTTGCCCTGAAGCACACCTTGGCTGAAGAGCTCGCCTCGCCGGCGTTGCCCGAATAGTTCGGACGCCTAGCCTTTGCACTTTACACGGGCACGCGGGTGCGCGAGTTAGTCCGGCATGAAAATTTTACGTTCCAGCTTTGTTGCAGCCCCGCTCTGCGTGCTCGTTGTGGTCGCTTGCTCGTCCGACCCTGCAGTGACCTCACCTACCACCGTGGCCGACACGGGAACCAACACCACCGCCGACACAACGGTCCCTGCGAAGCAAGATGGTGCAGTGGCCGTTCAGGATGGTGCAGTGGCCGTTCAGGATGCCGCGACCCTTGCGGATGGCGGCCAGCCGCAGGCCGATGCCGCCGGTGTGTCGTGCACAGGCGTAGGTCAGTGCAAGGGCGCTGATGCCGTCTGCTGCGTGCGCCTCGACTTGGGGCCTGAGCTTCCTGGCAAAACGTACCCTCAGTGCACCACGCCTTCAGGTAGCGGCACCTGCGCCGATTCTGTCAAAACCTGCGCGTACAACTTGCCTCTGTCATGCAACTCGCAATTCGTTTCGCACGCTTGCGCGTCCACCGCGGATTGCACCGAGAGCAACGCAAAGCTGTGCTGTGACGTGTCGCGGAACTTCAAGGTCCCGGATGGCAGCCGCGTGTGCCTCGGCACCTTGGCCGCAAGGATCTTGGAATCACAAGTTCCGGGTGCATGCAGCGAAGTTGTTAACGAATAACGCTAGCGCAGATCGAGCCTCACATTGGCGCCCTGAAAGCGCGCCACGCACGTTTGACGAGAAAGCTCGCCCACGTCGAATCCGATACCTTCCCGGTTGGCCATTGCGGCCGCCAGGAGGGTAGTTCCTGAGCCCGTGAAGCCATCGATCACCCTATCACCTGGATTCGTGGACACGCGCACAATGCGGTCCAACAGCTTCAGGGGCTTTTGCGTAGGGTAGCCCGTGGTTTCCGTACCGAGCGGCGAGTTGGCCACCATCGACGGGCAGTCTAGCCACACACTGCCGATGGCGCGGCCTTCGTCCTCCGCATAGCGGTACAGCTTGCCATTCACAGTGCGCTCACGAAACGCGCGTCCTGTTTCGTCTTTGTGTGTAAAATGCATGCGAATGCTGGTGGCCGCGTGAGGCTCTCTCATGCACGGCTCATGCGCGTTCCAGATGTACTTGCGTGATTTGGCATAAACCAAAAGGCTTTGGTGAGTGTGGTTCGGCCCATGTTTGGCGCGGCCACCATTGCCAGGAACCCAGACAATCTCGCCCTGAAATGCGGCCGCGCCAAGCAGCCCGTCAAGCGCTATCTTCATGGTGTGCACGGCGCGTCGGTCCAAGTGCAGCCATAGCGTTCCGTCGGGTGAGAGGCAGTCCCACACCACCTGGGCTCGTGCCAAAAGCCATGCGCAATAGGCCTCCAAACTCGGCCAAGTGTCGGTGTACGCCACGGGGCCACGGGCCCTTGTACCGTCTGCGCCGCGGGCTCTGAACTTTACGCCTACGTGAAATGGCGGATCCAGGTAAGCAAGCCTACAACTCTGCGCCGACACATAGCGAAGCGCATGCAGCACATCGCTCGCAACATGAGTTGCGTCACTCATCGTGTGCCTGGGCCACGGCAGACAGCGCGGCAGCTGGCGCTAGCAGCTCTTCTGCCAAGAGCGGGTCTTCCTGCATCAACGAAAGTGGAGAAGGTGCAGTGTGCACCCAGTCACGCACGGTCGCGGACGCGACGCACCCGGTCAATACTTCGGCCTGCGTGCACGCTACGCGCACGTGCATATGATCGTCATGCGGCGCCTTGGGGCCGCCAGCGAGACCCAACACAAGCTGCGCTCGCGACATCGTGTCTTTGGATTCATGGTGCTCGAAAGCGTATTTTAAAAGCCAGTCTCGAATCACGGGATGAACAAAGATCCATTCCACGCGCGCGTCCTCAGCCATCGTCAGGGCGCGCACCAAAGCCCAATTTCGGGCAGCATCAAACCGAACCCACGTGCCGGCAGCGTCTTTGGCGAGGCCGTGCTTCTCGAAACGCACGAAGCCCGGCGAACGAATCGGGCGACCCGCAATATCGGTCACAAAGTAGAGAATGTCCACGTCTCTACCGGTGCGATGAGAGGCATGTTTGGGCAAAAGGGCTCCGCCAAAACGCGCCGACATGTCGGCCACGACGCAAGGCGATTGGGCATCGCCCACCTGGCCACAAGCCTCACGAATGGTGTGCACCAAGCTAGGGGTCCCGTACCCCAAAGCATCGCTGCGGAGGCGCACAAAGCCTGGGCCAGTGGGTTCGAGCATGGCCGCGTCCGTGAGCACGCCCCTGTGCGGCAAGCCTACCGAACCGGCGGCGATCGGAGCAAACGGGCCTGGATGACAAGTGCATCCCGCCCACATGAGCGCCACGACCACGGCCCTCATGCGCGAACGATATGACTCTTCATGTAAGTCTCGATGACGCCCACCATCGCTTCGCTATCGTAGGTGGGCGTGAGCGCGAGTTTGCCGTCGTCGAGCGTAAGGTATCCGAGGTCGACGAAAGCGCGGTATGCATTCTCGATCGGCGGCTTGGCGATGGATTCCTTGAGCTCGATTTCACCTGCAAAGTACATTTTTTCGCCGTAAGCGACTGCGCGCTTCGAGAGCTCGCCAATGGTCGAAGGGCCCTTGAGTAGCGCCAACAGTGAGCGCGCGGCGATACGGTAACTTTCAGCAAAATTCCTCAGAATGAGGCAATAGCCGATGAATCGCAGCAAGCCTTCGCCATCGGTGGTGCGCCACGACGCGGCCTCACCGTTGCCAATGCGCGCCAGTTCTCCATCTTGTTCCATCGCGCGCAGGGTGAGGTCGAAGTTGGTGTCGAAACTCGAATCAGCAGGGAAGCTAAACTCGTACTTGAGAAACTTAGACAAGACCTGCACGCGCTCACGAAGACGCGCTTGGGTGGCGGACGCCACATAAGGGACGGTACGAAGCGAAGAGGTATCGTCGCCCGTGGCAATGATCGAAGCCACGACCGCGCGCTGCAAAAAGAAGTGAACGATCAGGTTTTTGGAGAAGTCCAAGTGCAATCGCCGCTCGGCCTTCACGGCATAGATCGCGTCGTGCGACGCGCGCTGCAGCTCGGCTTTGGTCCCGCGCAGATCGGAGGAGACATGGATGTCCAAGTGCCCGGCTTTCAGAAAAAGATCGCAAGCTTCTCGAATGCTTTCTGGTCGAATCGACGTGTTCCCCTCGGGCCATGCGGATGGCGCAAATCGCGCTCCCGCATTGCGCAGTGCGACCGCCAGGCTTTCACATCGGCCCAGCAATTCTGTCATCGTGATGCCGCGCGCGGGGTGCGTGAGAAGCACAAGCGCGACCATCGACGCTGGCGTCACGGCCGTGACGCGGTTGATTTCGTTCATCACGCGATGGCCTAGCCGAAGTACGTGCTCTTTGCGCGACGCCGACGGAAGCGATGCGAACCATTGATCGTCTCGCCCCTGCGGTAACACTTCACGAAGCAATAGAGGCTCGCCAATCTGCACGTTGACGCGGCCGTAGGTTCCCAAGAGCAGCTCCGAGCGCGACAGAAGCGCGCGCATGCTCTCCCGGGTTTTCTCGCCGCCGGTAAGCTCATGCGCGTAGGAGTCGTCCTCTACCACGCGCTCATAGCCGATGGAAACCGGGCAGAAGTAAACAGGCTTGCCCCCACTTTGCGATACCGAAGCATCGACGATCATCGAAAGCAGGCCCACCTTGGGGGCCAGTAGTTTGCCTGTACGGGAGCGGCCACCCTCGAGAAAAAACTCGATGGGGTAGCCGTTTTTGAGAATGCGCCGCATGTATGCGTCGACCACTGCGGCATAGAGCTTGTCGCCCTGAAACTTGCGGCGAATAAAGAAGGCTCCACCACGGCGAAGCAGAGACCCCATCGGAAAAAAATCGAGATTGTCGCCTGCTGCGATAATGGGCGCAGGAAAGCCTGCGCGGTGCAGAACTTGGGAAAGTAGTATGTAGTCTACATGTGACTTGTGGCTTGGCAACAAGACCAAATTGGCATCTTTTCGCAGTTCGCGAAGACGCGCAATCCCTGGCGCGTCGAT
>JAYWGD010000387.1:0-4966 GCA_043778435.1 Myxococcales bacterium
GGACGGGGCGTAGCGCAGCCTGGTTAGCGCACTTGACTGGGGGTCAAGGGGTCGTGGGTTCGAATCCCGCCGCCCCGACTGGAGCACCGAGGTTCTTAACCGAGGTGCTCAGTCGGTTTGTTCGTATCGCTCCCTCGGTGCTCCAGTCGGGGCGGCGGGATGTCGTTACGTTTGCTGCACGCCTAAAGGCGCGCAGTGGCCGGACCGACGCAAACGAACGCAGTGAGTGCGTTCAGGCACGCACGGTCGGGATGCGCGCCTTTAGGCCTGCCATCAATGAAACACGCGAGCGAAGCTCGCTCCGATCCCGCCTGCTCCGCATTGACGTTGACTTGTGGTGCGCAGCGGTCTGAGAGAGAAGAGCTCGCGGCGATGCCGCTTGCCAGAAAGAGCGGAGCTCGCGGCGATGCCGCTTGACCTGGCTCTGTCATTCTGAGCGCAGCAGAGAACCTCCCGACAACCGCGCCGCCCGCGGACCAAAAAACTTACACGCCGTCCGTTGGTGATGCGAGCAGCGTCACTTTGCCTTTGAGCCGCTCTGAGACCCACACGCGGTTCTTTGCATCGACGATCACAGCGCCCGCGCCAGGCATCGACTCTACGTAGCGCAAGCCCTTCTCAGGGCCCATCACGAACACGGCGTCATCGATTGCATCCGCCTCAAAGGCTGTTGGTGCCCACACCGTCACGCTGCGTGATTTGTTGGCGGGCTGGCCCGTGCGCGGGTCCAAAATATGATGATAGCGCTTCTTGCCGATCACGTAGCTGCGCTCGTAGTCGCCCGCGGTGCTGAAGGCGTGGCTGTCGAGTTCGATGCTTGCGAAGGGCTTTCCCGCGGGGCCCCGTGGATCGCGAATACCTGCAGACCACATGCTTCCGTCTGGCTTATGGCCCTCTGCGAAAAGGTCCCCGCCTGCTTGGACGAAAAAGCTCTTCACGCCCGCTGCTCGAATCACCGCGGCGGCCTTATCGACCGCATAGCCCTTGGCGATGCCGCCCAGACCGACCTTGGTGTTGCTTCCCACGATGTACGCACATTGCCTGGTGGGTTCAAGGTGCAGACGATCGTAACCCACCCACGGCAAGCGCGCACGGAGGAGCGGCTCACGCGGTGGATGCGGGTCGAGGTCTTCGTCGAACTTCCATAGGCCATGCAACGTCTCGAAAGTGACATCGAAGGCACCGCCGCTCTGAGCACTTGCGCGCTGCGCGGCGACAAGCACTTCGATGAGCTCGGGTGAGAACCTTGCGCGCGGGTTTTCGCACGGATTGATCTTGCCGATGGCTTCGCTGTGATCAGCGTTCAACCTAGACAATTCGCTGGCAGCGTTCCATGTGGTCATCAGTGCTTCCAAGCGTTTGAACTCGACGATGGCCGCATCAAAAGCCCCATGCAGCGCCGCTGCGTCGTGGCTCGCATCCGTGTATCCTGCAAACCCCAAATGCGTACCCATAGCGCCGCCTTCATGCCACACCCGCTCGGCCACAAAGGGCGAGTGCACCGCGACCGACACCGCGTTACCGGCATCGCTTGCAACTGCAATCGGCCTGTCCACCATAGGTGAACTTTGCACATGTTCAGCTCCGCCGCAGGACAACACGAGCAGCAGCGCCAAACGCCCGAAACGAGGTTGATGAGTCACGCAACGCAATCTGCTACAGGGCGCGCATGATGGCCAGCAACAAGACATCCTCCTCCTTACGCGGCATGCGCGGCGAATTTGAAAAGGCACGCAACGTGCACCCCGCGTCCATCACAGGAAAGGAGACTCCGCACGAGCTCATCACGCGCATGTTTCCGGCCTATGTGGGGCGCCAAGAGCGCACGGCCTACGAGCTGATGCGTCGCTCGGTCCACGACGATGCGGCCGTGTTCCTCACGCTCAGTGGCGCGATGACGCCCGCCGGTTTGCACCAATCGTGCATCATTCCGTTGATTGAGCGAGGCATCATCAGCTCCATCACCACCACCGGTGCCAACCTGTACCACGACGCGCACCGGGTGATTGGTCACCGCATTCGAGAGATCGAGCCCAACGCCGGCGACTTGCAATACCGGCTCGCGCGCATCATTCGCATCTACGACTTGGGCTTCTGGGAGGAGACGCTGCTCCAGACCGACAAGCTCTTCTCGGCCATTCTGCGCAAGCCTGAATTCCAAAAGAAGATGACCACGCCGGAGCTGCACTGCTTGCTCGGCAAGAACATTGCGGCCGTAGAGAAGGCCCTCGGCGTCAAGGAGCCCTCACTGCTCAGCACCGCCTACAAGTATGGCGTGCCGCTCTTTGTAGGCGCCGTGCAAGACGGTTCCATCTTTTTGAATATCGTCAAGCTCAAGCGATTGTTGGGGGACGAGTTCAAGCTGGAGATCGATGTGAACGACGACGTGTTCGAAATGGGCGCGACACAGCACCATTGCTTTGCAACCTGCAAAAAGCCTATGGCGGTGTGGATTCTGGGCGGCGGTGTGCCTAAGAACTACACGCTGCAGGGCGAGCCTTTGCTGGACCAGATCTTGGGCGTGCCAACGCATGGCTTCGACATCGATTTGCAGTTCTGCGTCGACCCGGTGGACAACGGCGCGCTGTCCTCGTGCCCTGCAGGGGAAGGCCACACCTGGGGCAAAGTCTCGGCCGAGAGCGTGGCCACGGGCTCGGTGTACTGCCACACGGACATGACGGCCGTGTTCCCATGGCTCACCTACGCGCTGCTTAGCGACCCGAAAATGAAACGCGCACCACTGCGCTTGTATGATGCACGCGATGAGGCAGTGGCCACCTTGCAGAAGGAAGTCATGAAACGCAAAAAGAAGCTGCTCCCCACGCTGGAGTTCGATTTGCCGGCCGAGCCCCGCTCAAAGAAGCCTGCCCCACAAAAGGCGAGCAAAGTCGTACCAAAAGCCAAGACCACCAAGAAGTAGGTGCAATGATTGCCGGCGGGCGCTGCGCCCGGCTACCATAGGTTTATGAGCCAGGAGGAACGTAGCGGAGCGCGCGCCAAGGTCGAAGGACTGCGTGTAAAGTACAAGAGCGCAACCATCGATGCATTCTTGGATGACGCCTTTGACGATTTGGGCGCGGGCGGCATGTTCATTCGCACCGAAACGCCATTTCCAGTCACCACGCTGCTCAAGTTTGAGGTGCAAATTTCCAACTCGGAAGTGGCACTTTCGGGTGTTGGGCGCGTGGCATGGATTCGCACCAAAGCGCAAAGCGATGCGCAATCGCCAGCAGGCATGGGCGTGAAATTCATCAAGGTCGACGACCGCTCCAAACAGGTCATTGAGGCTGTTGTGATGCGCGGCGCGGCGGGTGAAGACTACGTGAAAGGGGTGCGTGACTCGATTCGTGTGGCGCAATTGGAGCAGGAGCAGGTGCACAGCATGTCTCCGCCTGTGAACCCGACCATCGTTTCAGTGCCTCCCCCTGCCTCGCGGGATGCGCTGCGTGAACGGAACAACACCTTGGTTGGCATCGGCAGCCCGTCGGCAGCTCCACCACGCTCCGTGGCCCCTGGCGCGCATGTGCCGATGATTGTGCCCACGCCCACAATCCCTCCAGACGAGGAGCCGACCACACGCACACTGACAGACTCGGCTGCACCGAGCACTTTCAACGTGGATGCCGCCACCGAAGTCTGGCGCAAACCGGACGCAACCTTCCCATCGGAGGCACCACTCAGTGCGGCGCCCGTCCGAATCATGACCCCGTCGTCACTACGCCCGGCACGGCTCTCGACGCCCGCACCTCCTCTCTCAGCGTTTCCTCATGGGGCGCATCAGCCGGACGCGGCGCACCGCAGTCAGCCGTCCTTTCGCGCACCCACCATGCCGCCGCCCAAGCGCTCCAGCTTGTGGAGTGCCGTCGCTTGGGGCTTCGCGCTTGTGGGCTTGGGCGCGCTTGGATTTTGGTTCGGCACACGCGGCTCCGTCGAACACGTGGAGCCCAAAGCCGACATCATCCGTCCTGCGGCCGAAGTGCCAGAACAGCACGCCCAAATGCCTGCGTTGCCCTCCGAGCGATTGATCGCCATCCAAACGCCCGATGCTTCGGTTCTGGGCATTCCGCAACCGGTGCAGCCTCAGGCGACAACTCCTGTGCGCCCTGCTCAAGCGCTCGTGGAACCCGTACGCGCCACCACGCCAACGGCCGCAGCGACCGAGAAAACACCTGTGCAAGATGCACCCAAATCGGTTCCTGCAACGGTTCCTTCGACAGACGCTGTTCCTGTGCAGACTGCACCCAGCACACCAAGCCCTGAAGCACCGCCAGCAAAAGCCGCGCCTGCAACTTTGGACGCTGCGCCCAAGCCCGTGGTTTCAGCGCCCAAAAGCAGCGACGCAGGCTAACGCAGGATTGTGATGCAGATTTTGCAACACGTGTAGCATCGAGGGCTCTACCGAGCGTTGGTACGTCGTCGTACTGATGATTGTCGTCGCAGTCCCGCGGCATTACCGAAAGAGCCTCGACATGAAATTCACATCGAAGACCGCAGTTCTTGCTTTGACCGTCGCGATTGGATCGTCCACGGTCCTGGGTTGCTCTGACGACACAAAAAGCACGACAAACACCACGCCGACGCAAACTGAAAAAGACTCTGGAACAGTCACCCCAGTGGTGGTCAAGAAAGACATCGTCGATACCGCGGTGGCAAACGGTTCGTTCACCACACTTGCAGCATTGCTTGGGAAGGCAGAACTTGTCGCCACGCTGAAGGGGCCAGGTCCATTCACGGTGCTGGCGCCAACAGACGCCGCCTTTGCGAAGATTCCAGAAGCAATTCGGAACAACCTTGGTCTGCCTGAAAATAAGGCGCTTTTGCAGAAGATCCTAAAGTTTCACGTCATTTCTGGGAAGGTAGAGGCGGGCACTGTTGCTGACCTCAACGGCAAAAATGCGGCCACACTGTCGGGCGAGGTTCCGGTTGTCATTGATGGTGCCAAAATCACGGTCGGCGGCGCCAATGT
>JAYWGD010000388.1:0-1793 GCA_043778435.1 Myxococcales bacterium
CTTGGGCTTGGGTACGGCGCGCGTAGGTCATGCGGCAAACACTGAACGCGCGAGCAGTGCTTGTCAAGCCACCACGAAGGTCTCAGGTGCATAGGCAGAGAAAAGACATTTGACTTTCTTTTTTATTTATTTATCGGTGGTTCAATGAAACTTGATTTGCTTTTTTTACGACACCAACGTCGCGCACGCTTAGGAGCCCTCGTTGCAGTAGCATTGTTAAGTTGCTGTGTCTCTCAATCCTCTCATCCCCCGTTGCTTGCGGAAAGCACAGAAGCCGTGCCTCAGCAGGTGCAGACGCGCTCGAAGGCCGCATCGTCCTTTGCTTCGCTTCAAGTGCCCTTTGAAAAAAACGCAGGTCAATGGCCCGCTGAGGTGGCCTTTGTGGCGCGTACGATCACGGGGTCGGTATGGGTGACTCGCGACGGCGCCGTGGTACACAGCATGGCGGGCAAGCAGGTTGAGCCGTACCTGGAGCGAAGCGCGGGGTCGGCGGAGAACGGGCTGCAGCCCAGAAAATCGCGTGGTCCAAGTTTCGCCCTTGTGGAGCGCTTCCGTCACGGAGCGCTGGGTCAGCTTGCTGGTGTTCAGAAGTCTTCGACAAACGTAAGCTACTTGGTGGGTGGGGACCGCTCAAAGTGGAGGCAGCATGTTGAATTTTTTGAGAAGGTAGACTTGGGCGACGTGTGGCCATCGGTTGGTGTCGACCTGCACGCTACGGGCAGTCAGATCGAGAAGTTTTACCACGTGCGACCAGGCGGCTCGGTGGCTGCCATCGAGATGGAGGTGAAGGGTGCAGACCGAATGGCCGTCGCAGAGTCGGGCGCTCTCGTGTTCAGTACGAGCAATGGCAACGTGGAGCTTTCAACGCCCATAGCGTATCAGTTCTCTGCAGACGGCTCGCGTACGACAGTGCCAGTGAAGTACACAACAGACGGGACTTCCGGCTATGGTTTTCATGTGGGCGCCTACGACGCAAAACGCGAGTTGATCATCGACCCAATCTTGCAAGGAACACTCATTGGCGGCGCATCGCTTTACGAACAGGTGTACGGTTTTGCAACGGATGCGGGGGGAAATGTGTACCTCGCAGGTACAACGCAGTCCCCGGATTTTCCGGGAGTCACTGGGGGGGTTGTGCCTACACGACCGTCGGCAGCAGTGGACTACGGTTACGTCGCAAAGCTAAACCCTGCGCTCACCGGCTTGTTGCAGGCGACTTACTTCGGGGGGTACGGAGCAACAGTCATTAAAGATTTGCTGGTTGAGCCATCAGGAACGATACTGCTTGCTGGCAGAACGAACTGTCCTTCGACGGGAGATGCCGGTCTACCAGGGGCAACAGGTGGAGCAAAAGCAGTTTGCGCAGACGGATACGCCGATGCTTTTGTGTCGCGCCTCAGCAGCGGACTGACGACCGTTTTGCAGTCAACCTACTTCGGTGGCTTTGGGGCAGACGAAATCGGCAGGATCGTACAGGACCCTGCTGGAAACGTCTATGGCGTGGGAGGTGGTCAAAATCCAGGGATTCAAGGCACGACAGGCGGAGCGCAAGCTGCATTTTCCGAAATGTTCGTTGTAAAGTTTTCTCAATCGCTCACGTCGGTCCTCCGCTCGTCGTACGTTGGCGCTGCGGGCCACGTCAAAGGACAGTCTGTGGCGCTAGACGCTGCGGGCGACGTGTTTCTTTATGGCGTGTCTGATGCCTCAGGAAATATCCCGGCAACGGCAGGCGGCGCGGCGCCAGCCTACCTAGGTGGCGGAACAGACTTTTTCATTACCAAGATGGATTCGGG
>JAYWGD010000389.1:0-1793 GCA_043778435.1 Myxococcales bacterium
CCGCAAAGTCTCCTCCACTCGCCGGCCGCCAACCCAATGCGGCCAACGAAACATCGGCCGCGCCTCGTAGCCCCGGCGGCGTGTCTCCTGCAAGCGCAGGTCGAGCGGCCACGAAGACGCACAACGCCAGAGCGATCGGAGGGATGTGCGGGTTCACGGCGAGGCCTAAGGGGTACACCATTGTACAAGAAGCGAGAACCCCTTATCCTATGCCCGAGATTATGCCTCGTTTTCCAACACTCTACGCGGCATTATGTGCGCTCTACACTTATGCGATTCCGGCACACGCTGAAGCGACGTGGGATGCCGCAGTAGACTTTGGTGGCGGTGGATTTGCGACCACCGATGGCGCCAAATTCTTTGGAATGGCACGCGTTCGACCAGGCGTTTTGCTGCCACACGGCGATCAATTCTGGGCCTTTGGGCCCTACTTTGAGGTGGGGTCACGCTCCTGGGGCACGGTAGGTGCGCAGGCAGAATACCTCGATCTAAAATCGGCCCTGTGGAGTCAGGTGATGGTGTTTCACGATCTCGAAGTTGGCCGACCAGGCGCGGGCATTGCGGGTGGCTGGAGCGTGTTCGGCGTGGAGCTTCAGCAGCGGTCTCTTTCGCCCGAAGGCAATGGCTTCGTTGCACTCGTTAAAGTGCACTTGCCTTTGGGTGTTGCCGGCTACGCAATGCGCGAGGGCAAGCACAAATGAGACGAGCCCATCTCGCACTTGCAGCAACGCTCGCACTTGCAAGCTACACGCATCTCGCCCACGCCAAAGCCCATTGGGACGGCTCGGCGCTTGTGGGCGCCTCTGTCCCCTTCTATCCAGGTGCAGAGGGCTTAGGTCTTGCGCCCACGATGATCGTCGCCGGGCATGTGTCTGCACTGCCGTTGATGCGCGCCGGCCTCTACGCGCAGATCACCGATTTTCACACAAGCAACAGCACGGCGCGCAAGACGCTTTCCGGTGGATTATCGCTACGTATCGCTTCTCCGTGGCGCCCCAGCACGCTCAAAGTGCATCTGCGCACGGGCTTTGGCATTGGCGGCGCATGGCAATCGGGCGCTTCGGGGACGGCCTTCGAAGTACCTCTTTATGCTCAAGTTTCTGGCCAATTGGGCGCGCCGCCCACGATGAATCCGTCTGCCAAACCCGTGGAATGGACATTGGCATTGGGTACGCCCCTGCGATTTGGCGACACAGGTGCAATCTACACGCGTGCTGGCGCCTCCTCGGCGCCCACGACCTTAGAGCTGCTCGCAGGTCTTAGCTTCGATCTCTAAGTGCGATCGCCGCAAGAAATCTCAGCTCCAGAATTTGCAGCACGGCCCAATCAGACCGTAAGCTTGTCTCATGTTACGCAAACACAAGTTTGGTTCTGCCCTTTTGTGTTCGTGGGTTGTAGGCGGTGCAATCGCCTGCGGAACCGACGCTAAAGAAACCAAGTTCGTGCCCGTGACGCCGCCTTCTTCCAACGCGGATGGCGGTGGCGTGAACTTGGGCTCCGGGGGTAGCGGCGCAAACTCGGGCCCCTACAACAATAGCGTGCAGTATACAGATTTTGGCAAGAATGCCGTCTCAGACACCCGCACCAACTATGCGGCGCCTCTTGGCGCGGCTGTGGCTTTTGGTGCCACGCCCGTCAGCACGGTCACGGCGAGCGCCCCCTTGTGTGTGTTCGAGCCGGAAGCCAACGTTCGGTACCCGCGCAATTGGGTTGCCCCGCGCATAGGCTTTAGCGTGGCTGATGCCGAGAGCAATGTCGTTGAGGTGCGTGTCAAAGCCGGAAATCAAACCAAC
>JAYWGD010000390.1:0-1791 GCA_043778435.1 Myxococcales bacterium
ATTGCGCTTTGGTGTTTCAAAGTGATGGGCCTTTTGAACAAGGCACCCTGTCGCTCTTTGTGCGCCATCGCAATCCCGAGCGCGAGATCTGGGATGGTCCGCGTGCAGGTGTAGCGGGCGCGCCTACGGCTGCAAGCCTTTCGGGGGCTGACCAAGCGTTTGGGATCGATGAGTTTGAGAAGGCTCTGGGCTCGCTGCTCACCGACACCGATCGCTTGTACTTTGCATGGAATCAATGGGATGCTTGGGACCGCAGCGTGAAGAGCGCGATCTCAAGCATCAAGGCGCGTGCACGCACGGGTGTCTGGGCCCCACGCATCATGATTGATCCCGCTGCGCACCTGCACGAGATGCGTCTCCTGAAGAGTGAGGCGGAGGTCGAACGCATGCGCCATGCATGCAGTATCACCGCAAAAGCACATCAAAAATGCATGGCTGATGCCTCGGACGGCATGGCCGAGTACGAGCTTGATGCCTTGCTTCTTGGCACCTTCCGCGCCGGCGGAAGCGAGCGCGTCGCGTACACGAGCATCGTGGGCTCCGGCTCCAATGCATGCATTCTACACTATCGCGCTGGAGCGCGCCGCATGGCCACCGGTGAGCTCGTGCTCATTGATGCGGGCTGCGAGTTCGAAGGTTATGCAAGCGATGTCACGCGAGTCTTTCCGGTGTCTGGAACATTCTCGCCCGAGCAACGCGCCATCTATGAGCTGGTACTCAAAGCCGAAGAGGCCAGCATCGCAGCCGTGAAGCCGGGCGCAACCTTGGACCACTTGCACAACATTTCGGTACGCGTATTGGTCGACGGCTTGCTCGCACTTGGCTTGCTGCAGGGCGATGCCGACGAGATCGTGAAGAGTGAAAGCTACAAGCGTTTTTACATGCATCGCACAAGTCATTGGCTTGGCATGGATGTGCATGACGCAGGCACTTACTTTGTGCGCGGCAAGGTTCGTGCACTGGCGCCCGGCATGGTGATCACGATTGAGCCTGGCTTGTACATCTCGCCCAGCGACGAAACGGTGGATGCCAAATGGCGCGGCATCGGAGTGCGCATTGAGGATGATGTGTTGGTCACAGCATCGGGCCCCGATGTTCTTTCGAGCATGATTCCCAAAACCATTTTGGATGTTGAAAAAGCCTGCAAAGCGTCATGACGCTGGTCGCTGCACTTGCCTTCTTTGGCGCCTATTTGCGCACGGAGAAACGTGCATCCGAGCACACTGTCAAAGCATACGAAAGTGATCTGCGGGCCTTCGCGGCCTTTGTGCAGGAGCGTGATGCAGATGCATTCAATGCCATCCAGAGGCTTGATGTGATGCATCTGCGCAGCTGGCTCGGGCATGTCGTCGGCAAGCTCACGAGCAGCTCGGTGGCGCGTAAAATCGCGTCCTTGCGGGCGCTGTTTCGTCTCGCTGCAAAGCGAGGGTGGATTGTCAAAAATCCGGCCGCACTGCTCGCCAGCCCCAAGGCCAAACGCAAGTTGCCGCGCCCGCTGTCGCCCGAACATGCCAACGCACTGATGTCTATGCCCAGCACGGTTCCCGCGCCCAAGTCGGGGGTGCAAGTCAAAGAGACTCCCACGCATACCGCAAAAATGCTGCGTGATCGGGCTGCGCTCGAGTTGTTGTATGGTGCAGGTTTGCGCGTGAGCGAGCTGGTAGGCTTGCGGGTAGGCGATATCGATGAGCGCATGGCGGAGGTTCGTGTGGTGGGAAAGGGCAACAAGGAGCGCCGTGTTCCACTCGGAGAACCCTCGCTCGATGCGGTCTCGGCTTACGCCCAACAGCG
>JAYWGD010000391.1:0-4944 GCA_043778435.1 Myxococcales bacterium
GTACTTTTTGATCGTTTTCGCTTTGGCAGGCGACTCCACGACCACAAGGGTTTTGGCCATTTGGTTTTGCTACTTTCGTGTGTGGGGGAGATGCGGCCGACTTTGGAAGGCCCTTCGCTGCGCTCGGGATGGGGAGAGCCCGAGTTAGCGCCGTGAAACGAGTCGATAAAGACCCGAGAGGAGGTCCTTTACTACGCACTCACCCTCAAGCGTCAAGAGCCGCATTGTAAGCCCCCCCAAGGAGAGTCCTGTTCTTTGCAGCAAATCGTCGAGCGAAAGGGCTCCTTCGGCCAGTGCACATTGCACGGGATCGGCCGTGTCCCATGTCGTTTGGGGCTCGGGACGGGCCTCGCTGAACGCCAACTGATGCCCCGATTGTCCCGATTGCGACCGTGAATCCAGCCCCGGCGCGGCGGGTAACAGCCCGAACAACGTCTCCAGATCAGCGAAGCCATCCAACGGCGCGGCCCCCAAGCGCCTGGCGATTCGTACGGCCTCAGCTCCCATTTCCCATGGCGAGGTATCAAGTGTGTAGACATGGCGCTTCAACTTGAGTGCCGCGCGCACGGCCCCAAGAGCGCCCGACTTGGCGCCGCCACGGACCAGAATCAGATGTGTGCACAGCGCAGCAATCTGAACATTGCGTTGATGAAAGACGCTCTTTGCCATGTGCGGCGAGGCGTTCGCCTCCCAGATGAGCGCCCCATGGCTCGCCTCAATGCGTTCAAAAAGTGCGCAATTGTCAGGTGGATATCGATGCCCCGGACGGCAGGGCAACACGCACCATGTGCGGCCCTCGCCATCAAGTGCTCCTTCGTGTGCGGCGGCATCAATCCCCATGGCGCCTCCTGACACCACCACCGCGCCGACTTGCACCAAACGACGGGCGGTGGCTCGCGTCCACGCACGCGCGTCGTCATTGGGTTCACGGGTGCCTACAATCGCAACACGAAGGCGCGGCTCCGACAGCTCGCGGGTGGCCACAAGGTTGGGTCCGACGGCGATAAATGGGGTGGATGCCATAAGGTCATGGCTCGGCCCACGGCGTGCATGGGTTGCGCCCTACACCCAAGAATTCACGCGCGACGCTCTATTGCCGAACGAATGTGAAGGGAATGTCCACGTTGGTGGAGCTTCCGGGCGCGGGGAACTGCCAATTGCGGATTTGTCCCTCGACGCAGCGACCCATGTCGGGGTCATTGCCGTCGGTACGCACGGATTGCACGTTGCCAGATGGCCCGACCACCAAGTGTGCAACCACCTTGCTGGTCCCCGTGCCGCCGCTGCTCTTTTCAATACAATGGCGCTTCATGCTGGCGCCACGGGCTGCCACCACTTGCTGCACGTCTGAGCTCGCCAGTCCGCTTCCGCCCGCGCCTGGGCGGTCGGAAGGGCCGGTGGCTGGGCCACCTGGCCCGCCGCCCAAGTCTAGATTCAGTTTGGAGCCGGTCTTGCCTGGTTCCACTTTGAGCGGCGCAGCATTGCCGCTGCCGCCGCTACTTGCGCGTTTGGTCGGTGATCCTGCTACCGCAGTGCCGGGCACCTCGATGAGCTTTTCCACGACCTTCTCGACATTGACAATTTTTTCGACCACTTGCGGCTCGGTTTTGCGCGTCGCGAGGTAACCCACGGCGCCAAGCAGTGCGAGCACGCCTGCGCCCAACAGCACGATGACTGCATTCTTGCCCGAAGACTTGACGGGCAACTGCATCGAGTCGTCCATGTAGGACGACGGCGGGTTCAGCACGGCCGAAGAGGAAACCATGGCACCACGAGCCGTGCCCTGAGGCAAAGGCACCCCATGGGGCGCGAAGTTCGCGACGGCCGTTGCCGCAAATGGATGATTGGTCGAAAATTCGCTCGCAGAATCTACCGTCGATGGAGACCTCGCATGTGCAAACATGGGCGCATTTATCGCGCCGATTCCCATCGTGGGAGCGTCGGAGAACATCGGAGAAAAAGACTTTTGGCGCTCGAACTGTGCTTGCTCGGCGGCGAGCCGCGCTTGTGCCTCTTGTTGCTTCAGCTGCGCCTGCGCTTGCTGCTTGGCAAACTCTGCTTGCTCACGTGCGAACGCCGCTTGCTGCTGCTGTCTTGCGGTCTCGGCCTGCGCACGCTGACGGGTGAGCTCTGCTTGCTGCGCTTCGAGTGTATCTCGCGCGCGTTCCGCCTGCTCGCGGGCGTGTTGGGCCTGCGCTTGCTGCCTTGCGATCTCGGCCCGCTGCGCGAGCAGGGCTTGGGTGTTTCCACTGGGAGGCGGAGCGCCAAGGGGTTTGGGCGCAGGCGGAGGAACGGAGCCGCCGGTGCGCTCGAATGGATTCCGCGGCGGTGCGGGCTTGAGCGAGGCCCGTGTAAGCTGCATGTAAAGCTCTGGAATCTCCGGGATGGGCTTCCAGTCCGCCATGCCATCGCGCCAAGCAAGAGCTTGAATGTCTAGGTTGCCAGAGCTTGCCATGGCGCGAAGCGCGTCAAGTTGGAATGGGCCTGCGGGTGCGCCATTGACCGCGACGTGCCAGCCTACCGGGTCGCCGGACATGCCATCAAATGCCGCGCTCTCCGCCGCAGTGACATCGGGCTCGGCACCACGAATCAAAATGGGCGCCTCGCATTTGCGACACTTCATGCGCACCGTTTTGCCCGCGACTTTCTCGTCGGCAATTTGGTACTTGGTGTGGCATTGGTCGCAGTAAAATTTCACGCGCGCTGACTCCGGGGGCCCGGCTCCTCTTGTCGACTCGTGAGGTCAAACCTAGCCCACAGAAAGTCTACGGTGCTGAATGGGGGTTCGTCCACAATCCGGGCCTAAAAAGGGCGCCCTTGCGCCGAAAGGGCGTGACACGGCGACGGCCAAGGCCCGATGATCTGGCTCTATGAGTGTCCCTGTCGTTCTGCGAACGCGCGCTGAGCTCTCGCAGCATATTGCGAGCGTGCGCGCGGCGTCTGTGGGCTTTGTGCCAACGATGGGCGCACTCCATGCAGGACATTTGTCGCTGGTGCAGCGTTCGGTTTCTGAGCACTCTAGCACTCTGGTCTCGGTCTTCGTGAACCCTACTCAGTTTGGCCCCAACGATGACTTTCACAAGTATCCCCGCGCTTTGGAAAGAGATCTCGAGACCTTGCGCGACTCTGGGGTAGCTGCGGTTTTTGCGCCCGCCGTGTCGGAAGTGTACCCCGAAGGGAGCGCCACGTCGGTGCATGTTGCAGGTGTAAGTGAATCTCTTTGCGGGCCATGGCGGCCTGGACACTTCGATGGCGTGGCCACGGTGGTCGCCAAGTTGTTCTCAGCAGTAGGGCCATGCAGCGCGTACTTCGGGCGAAAGGACTTTCAGCAATTGGCCGTGATTCTTCGCATGGTCCAAGATCTGTTTTTGCCTGTGCGCGTGGTCGGTGTTCCCACGCTGCGTGAGCCGGACGGTTTGGCGATGAGTTCTCGCAATGTCTATCTAAGCCAAGAGGAGCGCCATCGCGCGGCCGCTATTGCGTGCGGGCTTCGGGCGGCCCACGCGGCGTTCGCGTCGGGCGAGCGTTCGTCGGCCAAGATCTTGGCGTGCGCGTCGAGCCACATTTTGCCGGTGGCAACGAGCGTGGAGTGCCTGAGTTTGGTCGACCCAAGCAGCTTGCAGCCTAGCCCTGAGCAGCTTGGAGCAAGTGCACTCTTGGCCGTGGCCATTCGCGTGGGCACGACGCGGTTGATTGACAACGTAGAGCTAGGCGTCGACGTTTCGCCTTAAAGTCTGCGGCGCGCCAAAAAGAGGTTAGGGATAAAACATGAGCAAATTTGTTGTGATTGAAGGTGTAGATGGGGCGGGAACCACCACCCAAGCTCATGGTTTGCAGCGTGCGCTTGAGGCGCGAGGTGTGCTCGTGCATCTGACGCGCGAGCCCTCCACGGGGCCGGTAGGCGCCATGTTGCGCCAGGCGCTCACGCATCGTTTGGTGTCGCCAGGAGGCCGCCCCTTGGGGTGGGAAACCATGGCGCTGCTCTTTGCTGCAGACCGCATGGATCATGTGGACAACGAGATTGCGCCGGCGCTTCGCCAGGGCAAGCTGGTGGTGTGCGATCGCTATGACGCGTCGAGTGTGGCGTATCAAAGTCTGACCAGCCCAGGCGCGCCAGATGAGGTGATGCCTTGGGTGCGCAGCATCAATGGGCGCGCGCCTCGGCCGGATTTGGTCATCGTGCTCGACGTGTCGCCGGATGTGGCGGAGGAACGCCGCGATACACGCGGCGGAACAGAAGAGCTGTATGATGCACGCGAATTGCAGCGTAGATTGTGTGGTTTTTACTTGGAGCTCGAACACTATATGCCCGAGGACAACGTGGTGCACATTGATGGCCATCAAGACGTGGAGGCCGTGGCCGCCAAGGTCGCGGGTCACGTGTTCCGATTGTTGGTGCAGCCATGAGCCGCCGTGTCGCGATTGCGGCGTTGTTGCTGATGGGCGCTTGTGGCGGCAAGCCCAAGGTGCCCGCGTCGAAGCCTGCTGGCATCGCAGTCGAGCCGTCCGTTTCGGTGCTCACGCGTGCCTCGCTCAACCAAGTATTGGACGCGGGTCTTGGCGCTGCGCTGCAGCATGTGAGCCTTGCGGAGCTGCCTGTGACCAGGGGCGGCCAAGTCTATGGCTATCAAGTGCTCACGCACGACGAGGCCAGTATTTGGGGGCTCTTTGATGTGCGCCCGGGCGATATCTTGGTGGCGCTCAACAACGGGCCTTTGGGAACGCCGGATCAGGCGCAAGCAAGCTTTGAGGCACTGCGCGGCGCGCCTGAAGTGAGCCTGCGTATCGAGCGTGCAGGGCGCACCTTGGAGCTGCGCCAAACCGTTCACGGCTCAGCGAAGTAGTCCACGCGCTGTGAACGCATCATGGCGCTGTCTCTAAATCTTCGGCGTCGTCTTCGTCGTCGGCGGGCGTGTCGCTTGGGTCTTCGACTTCGGGTGTGAG
>JAYWGD010000392.1:0-1784 GCA_043778435.1 Myxococcales bacterium
CGCGCCTCGTTGAGTGCGGCCGCGATGGCCTCGACGCCCACCGGCCCACCGTCATACCCTTCGATGATCAGCTTGAGCAGCCGGCGATCCATCTCGTCGAAGCCGGCCGAGTCCACATCCAAACGCTCGGCGGCATCCTTCACCGTGGCGACATCGATGCTGCCCGTGCCCAGCACCTCGGCCACATCCCGCACGCGCCGGAGCAGACGATTTGCGATGCGCGGCGTGCCGCGCGAGCGCATCGCAATGGCCGTTGCGGCATCGCTAGACATGGGCACGCCAAGCAAGCCGGCGCTGCGCACCACGATGCGCGCGAGCTCTTCGACCGTATAAAAATCCAACCGCAACATATGACCGAAACGCGAAAACAGCGGACCGCTCAAAAGCCCCGTGCGCGTGGTCGCACCGACCAAGGTAAACGGACTGAGGTCCAGCTGCACGCTTGTGGCAAAGGCGCCCTCGCCCGTCATCACATCGACCCGATAGTCCTCCATTGCAGGATACAACGATTCCTCGACCACCTTGTTCAGGCGATGGATCTCATCGATGAACAACACATCGCCTGGCTCCAACTTGGTGAGCATGGCTGCAAGCGCGCCCTTGTGCTCGATGATGGGGCCGTTGGTCATGTGCAGCCCCACGCCCATCTCGTTGGCCAGGATCTGTGCGAGCGTGGTTTTGCCGAGGCCCGGAGGCCCGCACAAAAGCACGTGATCCATGGGCTCGCCGCGCTTCTTGGCCGCGCTCACCGCGATGCGCAAGTTGTCTACGTGCTTGCCCTGCCCCACATAGTCGCTGAACGCGATGGGCCGCAGCGCACGATCGTAGCGGCGATCTTCGAACTGCTCGGTCGCGCCCAAAGCGCCGCGATCAGGAGGGAGTGAGGGCATGAGCAGGAGTGTACGCTACCAAACGCATTTCAGGCCATAGGACTCGAAGAGGCTGTCTTTGGAGACCAACGCCAAGCGCTCCACACTGGCCTGCGCAATGAGCATCCTATCGATCGGGTCACCGTGATGAAAAGGCAACGACTCGAGCTCCGTCAGATGCCTGAGCTGGATGGGCAGAATGGCAAAGTGGTTGGCCAAAGCCTCGTCCTCAAAAAAGCGCGCAGCAGGCCGGTCCAAACGAAGCTTGCCTAGGCCTATTTTGATAGACATTTCCCAAGCAGAGGCCATGCTCACAGCGCATGCCTTGGAGGAGATTGCCTTGCGCGCACGCGGCGAGAGCTTCTTGTCGTCGGTGACCCACCAAAGAAACGTGTGGGTATCGAGCAGCAAGCTCATTTCATGTAATCCGCAAATGCATCCAGAGGCGCATCGAAGTCCTTGGCCATAAACTGCACCTTGCCGCGCGCACTTCCGGGCACCCGCTTTGCGGCCACCGGAGCAAGCGCGACCAGCTGGAGCACAGGCTTGTTGTCTCGGGCGATGACGACCTCCTCCCCTGCGATGGCACACCGAACGATCTCGGAGAAGTGCGCTTTTGCGTATGCAAGGTTGTAGGTGGCCATGTTGGTCGTTCTACATGACCAACACGAGATGAGCAACCGCCCGGGTGGCCAGCAAGGACCTGTCAGGAACAGCCCGACCATCGCGCGCCCACCATGGCTGCAATGATTTCTAGCTCGCGCTGATCGATGTCGCAAAAGGCGGCCGCCACATCCGAGTCTACATCCAACACGGCAAGCACCTCGCCCGCGGGCGAAAGCACGGGCACCACGATCTCGCTCACGGTGCTCGAGGAGCAAGCAATGTGATCGGGTGCATCATGCACGTTGTCGT
>JAYWGD010000393.1:0-4935 GCA_043778435.1 Myxococcales bacterium
TGCTCTGCGATCTCACGTCGACTGAGTTGACCGAGCTGCGTCGTCAACTGCTGCAAGACTTGCAATGCCAAGTCGTGAGAGGTGGTGACGAACACGACGTGAGATCGCGGATCGTGCTCCGCTTGCGCGAGCAAATCGGAAGCCACAAAGTCCGCCCGCGCAGTGTGGTCGGCAATGACCAGTACCTCGGAAGGACCCGCAGGCAAGTCCAACGCTGCACCGTGCGGATCTTGCGAGACCTGTTGCTTGGCCGACGTGACCCACGCATTGCCGGGACCAAAGACCTTATCGACTTTGGGGATGGTCGCAGTGCCGTAAGCCATGGCCGCAATCGCTTGCGCGCCACCCACTTTAAAGACCTCGGTGATGCCGCACATGCGTGCGACCAGCAAAACGGCTGGGTGGATGCGTCCGTTTCGATGGGGTGGCGAGCAAAGCACACGCACCGGGCAACCCATGATCTGCGCCGGTACAGCGCTCATGATCGCGGCCGAAGGCAGAGGCGCCGACCCCGCAGGTACGTACAAACCAACGGCACGAAGTGGCCGTTCGATTCGCTCGCACAACACACCGGGAGAGGTCTCCATCTCAATGGGAACGAAGCGTTGCGCCTCGTGAAATCGGCGCACATTGGCAACGGCGACTGCCAGAGCGTCACGCGCATCGAGCGACACCTCAGACTCGGCGCTGTCCCATTCTTCTTGAGAGACACGCAGGCTGCTCAGCGTTGCGCCATCGAACTTCTCGGTGAGCGCGAAGAGCGTCGCGTCACCATGAACGCGCACGTCGTGCACGATCCGGGCCACATCTTCGGCCACGTTGACGGCGCGCGACGGGACAGGCCGCTGCAGCGCGAGAAGCCTGTCTCGTGTTGAAAGTTCCGACCACCTAAGCACGGGCAATGTCACGGCAACATTTTCTCCACGGGCAGCACGACCACGGCGCTTGCTCCCGCCGCCTTCAGCGACTCGAGCGTCTCCCAGAAAACATTTTCTGTGCATACGGCATGCACCACAAATCTGTCTCCAGAAGCATCGAGAGGAATCACGGTCGGCGATTCGCTGCCGGGGAGCAGTTTCTTGATGGTTTCAAGCGCGGATCCAGGCGCATGGAGCATCACGTACTTGCTCTCCTTCACGGCTTGCACACCGGCCACACGCGACAAGATGCGTTGTGCCCAAGCGGCCTTTTCGGCTGGCATGGCAACCGCCGTGCGCATCAAGATGGCTTGGCTCTGCAGCACGCTCTCGACCTCGCGCAAGCCATTGGCCACCAGCGTAGATCCCGTAGAAACCAGATCGCAGATCACATCCGCGCGCCCCAAACGGGGAGCGATTTCCACGGCGCCGGACAACGTGACGATGCGCGCGCTCACGCCTTGTGTAGCAAGCCAGCGCTTGAGGATGCGCGGATAGGTCGTGGCCATGCGTTTGCCCTCGAGAGACTTCGGGCCTTCGTAAATTTCTTTGGCGGGCACGGCGATGCTGAGCCTGCAGCGGCCAAAATCGAGTTCGAACTCGCGCGAAAAAAGCGGTTCGGCGGTGCCTCGCTCGATGAGTCCCAGCGAGTGCTCGTCCACCACGTTGATGCCAGCGATGCCAAAGTCCGCCACGCCCTCTTGCACCAAGTCGACGATGTCGTCGTCACGGACAAAAAGCACGTCGAGCGGCATGTTCTCGCCGTAGCCAAAAAGCTGATCTTTGCCGCGGCTGTACTTGAGTCCGCAACGCGCAAGCAGGTCTAGGGAGTTGTCAGTGAGGCGACCCGATTTTTGGATCGCGACCTTGAGTCGGGTTGAGTCATCCACGTGCTTTGCCTATCGTGGTCAGGGAAGGGGAACTGCCGATACCGCCGAGAATCTGACCGTAGGGATTGGTATCTCACGAAACCGTCGATTTGGCTTGTTGGAACTGCCCTACGTATTCCGCAACACGTGATGGTGGATAGGGCATAGAAACTGGGATCGTCTGGAGCTAAAAAACCACCATGTATTCGCGCTGCATCCTCACTCTTTCGCTCATTGCCATCGCGGCTTGTGCGACCAAGCGTGAACAGACGCCACAAGTGCGACTTGAGAGAGAAAATGCTGCTGGCACGTCAGCGGGAGACTCCCCTCAAGCCTGCGTGGGACCGGGCCCGCAAGCCAAACATGCGAGCGCGAAGAATGTGAATGGCGGCGCGCTGATGCCTTGCCCTTCCCGCTCCGTCACAGGTTTTTACCGCGATGGGTACTGCTCGACGGGGCCTACCGACCAAGGTGTGCACGTCGTGTGCGCGCACGTGACCGATGCGTTTTTGAACTTCAGCAAGGCTCAGGGCAATGACCTTGTCACTCAGCGACCGGGCTTTGAAGGTCTTCGAGACGGTGACGCTTGGTGTCTTTGCGCCGCGCGCTGGCAAGAGGCATCTCGTGTAGGTTGCGCTCCACCCGTTGTGCTTGAGGCCACGGAGGAACGGGCACTTGGCTACGTGGATGAAAGACAACTGCGCGAACACGCCGAGCGACGCCTAAGTCAGTAGACCTCCTCGGCGCCGGGCGATTCGCGAAAAATTCTTACATCATCCACCACGCACCGAGTTCTGTCTCCACACTCTGAAATGGCTCGAACTTGCCGGTCTCGCGCTCGATGCCGCCTTGCACCAACGAGTAGAAGCCATCGACCAAGCGCAGCACCTCCAGTGTCTTGAGCTCTGGGTCCACCAACCACACGTGGCCGACTCCGGCGCGTGCGTAGTGATTGCATTTCAGCAACCTGTCGCGCGACGCGGTGCTGGGAGAGAGCACCTCGCAGATCCAATCAGGAGACATCTCCAAGTAGGGCGCCGACGGAATCTGCGGCATGCGCTCACGGCGCCATCCCGCAAGGTCAGGCACGAACACATTGTCGCCCCAGTGAAGCTCGGGCTCCATGAGAATTTGCCATCCACCCGGGCCTTTGGGCCCCCCTGGCTCGGCGTGGAATAGAGAGCGGATTTGCGCCAAAATCTCCGAGGCTGTGTTCGCATGCGGCGACGCCAGCCTGGCTTGGGCGTAAAGCTCTCCGTCGACGATCTCTCCATTGAGATGCTCCGGCAAATCGAGAATATCTTGGTAGGTGTTGGGCGCAATCTTGGGCAGGACCATGGCGTACATGCAGCGTTCTCCTTCTGCTTGCTCGGCGCAAGCGCGGAGTGCGCTCGGCAGCGATGGCGCAGAAGTTGCTTCCGCCCGGCAAATTCCATGGGGCTGGGTCCGCCGATGCGACAGGACTGTCCTACTTAGGCAGCCCTCGCTTGCCCTATTTTTAGTCTATTTTGGCTCGGATCATGCATTGCAGTGAGGTCACCATGCGCACCCCACTTCTTGCCCTGTCTCTTCTGATGTTCGCTGTCGCTGCCAATGTGGGTTGCACCGTGAGTTGCACAACGGAGGCAAAGGCGCCTCCCGTCGACGCGCGTTTGCACCTGGCGCTGCCCGCCGATCGGCCCTTGAGGCCGCATCCATCACGGTGCTCGTCGACGATGTGCCCTACGCGCATCAAGCCACGTTGGTGACGTACCCGAGCGAGGATGCGGTCCTCTGTGAGAAGAGCCCCAACACCACTTGGAAGTGGGAATGCGAGGCCACGCAGTCAAAGCGCGTTTTGAACGTGGAATTGCGGCTGCCGCAGGTCGCCAAAGTGGACGTCGAGATCGCCATCACGCCTGTGGGCGGCCCGCGAACCGTGCTCTACAAAGCCGCCGGCACCTCGACCACCCGCGAGACCAAAGACCCGTGTGGCAACAGCGTTGAGTACACATGGACACTCAAGGAGACGCGCTCGAGTTCGTAAGCATCTCTCCTCCAATGTTGCGTTGGTCGTTGCAAATTCCGAGGATGAAGGCGGCTCAGCCCTTCGAAATCTTTTTCTCTACGAACAATACATGCTGCCTGACGATGGGGTCGAATTTGGTCATCTCAAGTTTGCCTGGCGACGTGCGCTTATTCTTCGTCGTCGTGTACGAATATCCAGTGCCTGCAGTGGAAACGAGCTGAATTTTGTCGCGCATGTACGTGGTGCTTTCTGAGATGAATGGTGGGTCTTAAATAGCTTCGAGGGTGACGAGAAGGCGGCGTTGGCACGTGCTGGCAGGTGAGCGATGCACCGCGCCCCGCCCTTCGTTTTCGGGCCAGGCCTCGCCTTTGAGCAGCACGACGTCAAACGACTGCGCGCTGCGGACCGGGCCTTGAATCAGACCGGAGCATTCGTCTGGCTGTCCCTGCGCTGCGTGTCCGAGATGACAACGCTTCGCATTGCTTTGGTCTAGCCATTCGGTACCCCGGCCAACGTACGTGCACACCAAACGCACGCCAACGCGGTCTACGTGAAAGCGCGGGCAAGGCGGCTCACTGCTGCAGCTCAACCGCAGGCCTATGCGATCCGCCCCCGAACAATTCGCTATAGATCTCGATCAAAAATGCAAGCTCTGAACGCAGCGCATGGGTGTCGGCGGTGCACCACGGAGCGACTGTAAAGCTGGATGGTTGCTGCGCTTCCACGCGAAGGGTCTGCTCCCAGTCTCGATGGAGCAAGTGCTCGAGAACAAGCGACTGCACTTCCGCGTCCGCACCGCGAGGAAGGACAGCGACGTTGATGTGCTCCGCGTAAATCTCGGCAAGATCCGCAACCTCCACCGCATGGATGGTGGACGCACGCGGCATCGCGCTTTGCTGAAGATGGAGTGTCTCCATGCTTACGCTTCTCCTGCAGGCTGGGCATCGATGGTGAGCACGAGGCGCCTTCGGCCCAAGTGCGCAATCGTAGGCGATCGGTGCACCGCTCCGTGGCCCAGGTTGTTGGGGTAGAGCTCCCCTTTGAGGAACACGACATCACCCGCCCGAGCTCGCTGAACAGCGAGCTCATTTGGAACGATCTGATCGTTGCTGGACTCAACGCAGTCGTTTGCACAGCCCAA
>JAYWGD010000394.1:0-4885 GCA_043778435.1 Myxococcales bacterium
TGTTCGCGGGGGTGTTTGCCGTTGCAGACCCGGCCACATCGCTCATCGATGCCGCTGTGGCCGGGCTTCGCACGCGGCTTGTAGGCGCTTTGGGGCCTGGGGTATTTGCGGATTTTCTGACTGAAGGCGTGTTCGGTGGCGCGGGCACACTGCTTGGATTTGTGCCTCAAATCGCATTGCTCTCGGCGGGGATGGCCGTGCTCGACGCCAGTGGATATCTCGCCCGTGCGTCGCTGTTGGCACATGGTCTGCTCACGCGTTTTGGTCTGAGCGGTCGCGCGTTTGCGCCCTTGTTGATGGGCCACGCATGCGCCATCCCCGCCATTGCCGCCACACGTACGCTGCGTGATCCCAAGGAGCGATTGCGGGCGCTGATGGTGTTGCCCCTCACCACTTGCTCGGCCCGCATCCCCACCTATGCGTTGGTCATCCAAACGTTTTTCGGAACACGGGGGGTGTTCTTTCGCGCCGCTGTGTTTCTTGCGCTCTACACGTTTGGAATGATGCTCTCGTTGCTGGCCTCGAGGGTGCTGGCGTCCCGTGGGAACAAGCGCCGAGGCACCATGCCGATGGCCATCGAGATGCCGCGCTACCGTACCCCGCGTGCCTCGGTGATCGCCGCCAGCACTTGGCGTGCCTCGGTGGGATTTGTGAGAGGCGTAGGAGGCATGGTGCTTGTGGCATCCTGCGCGTTGTGGGGATTGTTGCACGTGCGTGCGCCACAGTGGGCGGGTGGATCGCTACCCGGATCACACGGCAGTTTGGCCGCCGCATTGGGCCGCATGTTCGAGCCGCTTACGCAGCTTTGTGGTTTTGACTGGCGTATCAATGTGGGCCTCGTGGGCTCGTTTGGCGCCCGCGAGCTGATGGTCAGCACACTCGGCGTTGTGTTTGGGGCAGCCGATGCAGAGGGCAGTGATTTGCCTGGCCGAATCGCATTGGCGGTGAATGCTGACGGCGCGCAGAGCTACTCTTCTGCCACCGGCTTGGCGCTGCTTGTCTTCTTCGTGATCGCATGCCAATGCTCAAGCACCTTGGCCGCCCTGAAACGAGAAACCAGCAGCTGGCGCGTGCCGCTGCTGGTGTTGGCTTGGACATACGGCGTGGCTTTTGCGTTGGCCATCGTCATCTTTCAGGTCGCGCGCTTGTTCGCGTGAAAGCGTGTACAGCGCATCTAATGGTGCATCTGTCCTAGCCAGTACTTGACGCTGGTTGTGACGATGGGGATCGAGATCTTGGCGAGCAGAATGTCGATGGGGCCCTTGTCCTGCATGCCTCGCAACCGGGCGCGCCAACGCAGGCTGTACATCGCGTCGTCGTCGGCATTGCAGACGGAACTCGTCCATGTGCGTTCGCCTTCTTTGGCCTCTCGGCACTCAAAGTAGAATTCAGCGCGCGCCACAAACGTCGCCTCCACATTGCTTTCGGAGCGCGCTTGGAACGTAGGCTTAAAACGTGCAAGCTGCATGCTTACGAGTGTCTGTTGATGGATCCGCGTGGTGGATTCAATCGACGAGATTCCATAGGTGGCAAAGGCGGCGTGTCCGTTGCTCAACGCGCGATCAACGTAGGCTGGGCCTTGAGGTACGCCGTCATCCTCTGAGCGTCAGATCTTGAGTTTTGCCCCCCCGACAGGTCCCGTGGCGTATCGGAGAAAGCGATCCTCGCAGTAGCGGCTTGCGGCTTCGTTGCCCATCCAGGTGCCGACCTTCTTCAGGCCGTTGCCGACGGGCCCTTTGGCGGCGCCCGATAGGCCCGGCGCCGCGGCCATGGCTCTTTGAAGCGTGATCCCAAACTCGATCGCACTCTTGTCGCAGAGTCGTCTCGCGTGCGCGAACTGTAACGGCAATCCCGCCGAGGATTCGGCATCGTCTTCCCATGTTTTTGCAGGCAGCATTGAAGAGCTGAGCGCGGTCATATGCACCTTGTGTTTCGGGTCCTTCTCCTCAAAGCGAGACCCAAGCACCGTCGCCTGAAGCAGCCCCGCGGCGGGGGTTGCTTTGACCAGCACACGGCTCAAACCGTTCAGTCCTTGCAAGGCCTGTCCCAGCACCAACTTCTCGTATTGAGGGAGCACTCCGGAACGCGAAAGGTCTAGCTCACGGCTGCCCGTGAGGAACCAAAACATCGACGCCACGGGTCTTGCAACTTCGCAGAACTGGAGTGCACCGGCCCCCACCAGTGTAGCGCCCGCTTGCTTTGCCTCACACGACTTGAGCGGCTTACGGTCGTGCGCGTAGGGCTGCTGAAAGGCGTTTGCAAATCCTCCGACAAGTGGGACCTCACCGATCGCAGAAAGGGGGTTCAGAGTGTCTTTTACAGGGAATCCCACGCTGAGATCGGTAAAAGACTGAACACTTCCAACCAGCCCAAATCGATCCCAGCGTAAATCTTCGCGTCCGCTAAAGTCCGTCGGTCGATTGCCTACGCCCAACGTCAAATTCATCACATCGACCAGCACGCGTGCCACCAGGTACACAACGGTCATCGCGAGCATGCCGGTGTTCATCATCGCGATAAGATTCAGTGCCTGCGCATGGCTTATCGCCGAAGCCAGTGCTGCCGCATCTGCGCTTTCCTGACCGCGATGGCGCACCCACATCGTATCGCCAAACGCCATAATGCTCCATGCTGCCGCGATCATGAGCAAGGCCATCGGGAGCGCGACGTAAACGGCCACGCCGCGTTCGTTGAGCGGGGATGAAGAATGGGAGCAAGGCTGAAGGGTGGGCATCTATGGGCATCGGCACTTGGGGCCCCCGAGTTTCGTGGTAGCGTCACGTTCCGTGCGATCTTTTCAAAGGGCTGTGCCGTGGGTCTCGAAGGTGGCGCTCGCGTGCCTGCTTGCCGCCAGTGCCACGGGCCACGCTTCCGAAGAAGCGCCGGTGCGTCGCACGCCTCGCGGATTTCGGCGCAGCACCACAGTGGAGATGGAGCTTGGCGCTCTGGTGTTGCCGAATGCACCCATCTCGGACGCTCATCGCGGTGGCAGTTTTCCGCTCACCACGTTGGGCCGTGGCGACGCGACGGCGATGGTGGGTCTGCACTTTTTGTATCGCGGCGGAATTCGTTGGGCGGTGGGAGCCTCGGGGCGTTTTTCGCCGTTGCCAACGGTTGACGAAGACTATGGCGCGGGCTCTGGAGTACGCCGCACACACGAGCGCGCCTATGTCACGGCCACGCTCGAAGGCCGCGCCTACCTGCTGAATCAGGGGCCACTGCAATTGTTCGTTGGTGCAGAGGGGGGAGCCGTGGTGGTTGCGGATCGGTTTCGGTCGCCTGATGGAGAGCAAGTGCCAGCGGTGTATGGACAGCATGTCGTAAGCATTCGTACGGAGGGAGGTACGTTGTCGCTCTTGGGCGGTCTTACGTATGCGCTCAGCGATCGATGGGTTTTGGGAGCAACAGGGCGTAGCGGCGCTTGGCTTCTGCCCACGCAGCCCAATTGCGGCACGCTGGGAGATTGCGCCACACTGCGAACCGATGCCGCGGTGGTCGAACTGGGGCTTACCGTGGGGTTCCGCGCCCCGCTCGGATACTAAGCGGGGCGTCGGCTAACGAGCGAAGATCGCGCGCAGTGCGAGCACACTTGCAGCTGCCATCGCGATCCCGACCGCACTGATAACCACATCTTCTACGCGCCAGGCTCGGCGATGCGCAGGTGCTACCGCATCTTCATTGTATGCATGTTGCACGTTTAATGGCGTGATGGATGACTCTGCAGCTCGAACACTCGAGACGGCCGATCTGGTGGGTGATGGGGGAAGATGTTTGGCATCGACACGCAAATCAGCGGCAGCGTCTAAGTCCTCTAGGGCGCGGCTCACAGGCTCCACACATAGCAGTTCTACATTGGCCAATCGCAGCACAGCGCCATGCTTGAGCTCCGCGTGTTCTCCGGGGGCGAGTGCACGCCCTTGCAACCACGAGCCTTGTTTACCTCCTTCGTTGACCACATGCAGTTCTTGATCGCCAGCAAAGATCGTGGCGTGGATACGCGACACGCTCACATCGCGCAGCACCAGGTCGCATTCTTCGCTGCGTCCAATGCTCCACGAGGTGCTCGCGCCGGCGAGCAGCAACTCGTCACCCGTGTTCTTGCCGGCCACCACAATCATGCGTGTGGTGGTGTCGATGCCCCGGGCAAGCAGGGTGTGCCGCATCAGCAATTCGGTGAGTGCACGCGTTGCCTTGGCATGAGGCGGAGCGGCTTCAGGCGTGGGTGCAAAGTGCATCCATACCCGGCCTACAGCCAACCATATGGGGGCCAAAAGCGCATGCTCGGCTCCCTCCGAAAGTTGCGTTCCATCGGCGAGCACGCACGCGTTGGCCCCCGCTTGCGCAAGGAGCACATAGCCCGCACGGCGCTTTTCAATGAGCAAATGACGCCCCGAAACCGACACGTCGGGGATGCGCAGATCGGCTCCGCGCCCGCGTCCTACCACCAGACGATCGCCATCAAGATCGACGAACGCCTCGCCTTCTGCAAGCGGGATCGTGACACGCAGAGCCATCGTTTAGCGCTTGCCGCCGCCGCGCTCGAGCCAGCGAATCACATCCTCGGCGCGGTCATTTCCCTCGAAGCGCGACAGCTCTTGGATGCCCGTTGGCGACGTGACATTCACTTCGGTAAGACGGCCGCCGATCAGGTCCAGGCCTACAAAGAACAAGCCATCGGCTTTAAGTTTGGGCAACACGCTGTCGACCAATGCGCGCTCGGTTTGGCTTAATGTGGTTGGCTCCACGCTGCCGCCCGCGTGAATGTTGGACCGCAGATCGTCACCGCGCGGCACGCGATTGATCGCCCCCAAAACCTCGCCATCCAAAATGAGCACACGCTTGTCGCCAGCGGTGACGGCGGGCAAAAATCCCTGGACCATCACGG
>JAYWGD010000395.1:0-4904 GCA_043778435.1 Myxococcales bacterium
GGCGCTTAGCACCACGCTGTTTTGGTCGTTTCTCCGTGCCCCGACCGAGCTGCGCATGGGCTTTGTGCAGAAAATATTTTACTTTCACGTGCCTATCGCAAGCGCGATGTATTTGGGAGGCACAGCTACGTGCGTAGGGTCGGTGGGTTATCTGCTCTCGGGCCGCAAGTTCTGGGATGCACTGGCCGTGGCGGGTGCGCAGCTTGCCGTGCTTTTCGGAACACTGACGCTAGGCACGGGCATGCTTTGGGGAAGCAAAGCCTGGGGACATGCATGGACTTGGGACCCACGCCTGACGACAGCATTGCTCTCAACCATGATCTACGTGGCTTATGTCACGCTGCGCGCTTTCGCAGGAGGCGGCGATGCTGAGGCCAAATTTGCTGCTGCTCTAGGCATTCTTGGCTTTGGAAATCTGCCAATCATTCACTACAGCGTTCAGAAATGGGCAGGGCAACACCCGACCGTGCTTACGCAAAAAGGAGGTGGGCTTGGACACCCCGCGATGTACACCGCGCTGGGCTTGGGTTTCGTGACCTTTGCAACCGTTGCCGCGCTATTGCTCTGGTTTGGAACGGCGCTTGAACTCTCTTCGCAGCGTGTGGCGGAGCTCGAAGAAGATGCCCTCGATTTGGGCTTGGACTTCGAAGATGATGTCGTAGAAAGCGAGAGCCGCGCATGAACACGCCCACGTCTGGACAGCTTGCCGATACGAACCTCAACACGACGGCATCTGTAGACAGCCGCAGTGCCGCCTTTGTTCCCGTCAAGGGCAGCGAAGAAATGACAGGCGGCGGTGAATTGGTTATTGCGGCGTATGCGTTGGTTTGGGCCCTGACTTTCGTTTGGATTGTTGCCATGTGGCGCAAACAAGCCTCGCTGAAAGCACGCGTGAGCGAACTGGAGTTGCAAGTAAATCGAGCGATGGCGAAAGCCTCAAAGGCCTGACAATGGGTCTGCCAGGCATAGAACACTTTTTGTTTATTCCAGGCATGTTGATGGTGGGCTTTGTCGGCGGCTATATTTATGGCGCCAAATCCGCGCGAGCCGAGGCGGAGAAGCGTGCCAAAAGGCGTGCCAAGTAGTGATGTCTCATTTGAAGGAGTACATGGATGATTGATTTTTCCCTCACAGAAGAGCAGCAGGCCCTTGTTGGTATGGCCCGTCGTTTTGCACGCGAGCGCATCATGCCGGTGTCAGCACAGGCCGATCGCGACAGCGTGTATCCTGCAGGTGTGTTCGAAGCGGCCTGGGAGGCTGGCCTTGTGAATCCGACAGTGCCGGAGGCGTTCGGTGGGCTTGGATTGGGCGAACTTGACAACACCCTCATCACCGAAGAATTGGCCTATGGCTGCAGCGGCATCCAAACCAGCATCACGGCCAATACACTTGCAGCAACGCCGCTTATTTTGGCTGGCAACGAGGCGCTGAATAAGAAGTACTTGGGGATGCTCACCAGCGAGCCCGTGTGCGCAAGTTACGCCACGAGCGAGCCCAACGCAGGCAGCGACGTGTCGGCGATGGAGTGCAAGTTCACGCAGCACGGTGATGACTTTGTACTGAACGGAAGCAAAGCTTGGATCACGAACGCCTCACGAGCCCGCTGGTTTGTGGTGTTCGCGACAAGCGATACCGCGCTCAAACACAAGGGCATCGCAGCATTTCTCATCGATACGGGCACGCCAGGGTTTGAGGTGGGCAAGCACGAAGACAAGCTCGGGCAGCGCGCCAGCGATACGTGCTCGCTCACGCTTAGCGACGTGAAGATTCACAAGTCGCAAATGCTGGCGCCTGCGGGTGCTGGGTTCAAACTTGCGATGAACACCTTCAACCAAACACGACCAGACATCGGCGCCAGTGCCGTGGGCCTCATGCGCCGATGCATGGACGAATCGGTGAACTACGCCAAAGAGCGTAAAACTTTTGGTGTGCCGATCGCGCAGCACCAAGCCATCCAGTTCATGATTGCCGAGATGGCCATCCGCATTGAAGCCACCCAACTGATGGTTCGAAAAGCAGCGTGTGCTCTGGACAACCACCAGTTCTCTCCGCTTGCCTCGGCATGCGCCAAAGCCTTTGGTGGCGATGCGGCCATGGCCTCGGCCATCGATGCGGTTCAGGTTTTTGGTGGCAACGGCTTTGTGAAGGATTACCCTGTAGAAAAGCTGATGCGAGACGCCAAGATCTTGCAGATCTACGAGGGAACCAGCCAGATTCAGCGCATGGTGATCGCCAAATCGGTGTTCGGCGCCTAGCCTCCTCACGGCTCACAAACGAACAAAGCCGCGGCCGACGAAACTTCTTGTCGGCCGCGGCTTTGTTGCATACTACCTGGTTGTAGCTTCGGTCTTTTTGGGGGCTTTTTGCAAGAGCACGATCGAGTCATACACCAGCTTGGCATCCTCCAAGCTCATGGTGGACCAAATGAAGTCGGCGCCTGATCCCGGCTCGTGTGCAACATACACCGAATAGACTTTGCCCTTGCGTTGCAGCTCCATCGCGTGGATTCGATCGAATCGCAGCGTGTGAGTCGAAACGCCCATGTAAGAGCACAAAGCCCGAACAATCATCATCGATGACATGAACTCGGTCTCAACCACACATCCCTGCCCGGCTCCTGCTAGGAACAACGAGCGAAGCTCTTCCCGCGGCTTCTCAATGCGCTCAGGCTGCGCAGTGTAGGGAACGGAAACTGCCGCGTGACCGATGCCTCCACACCCGCTGGTGACCAGACAAAGAGCAGCAATCATCGGAGCGAACATTTTCATCGAGGCCGCCTGTAGCAAGGCGCGTTGAGCTGCGCCACTGGCAATGTCCTGTGGATGTACTGCCGCCAAAATTGACTGCCAATTTGCACGCTGTTGGGAATCGCTAAGCCACAGTGCCAGCCAACTGGCCGCATGCCGCCGCCACATCGCCGCCGCCGCTGTAGCGCTTTTTGGTGTAGACCGCATGATCTCGGAGATGGCCGCGGAACATGTCCTCGCCCTCATTGCTTTGACGCGCATAGGGGTCGTCAACCCCAATGCTGTTGTAGGGGATGAGACTCACGCGAGGCCTTTGCCCCGTACGCTCTTGGAATGCGAGGACCAATGCACCAAAGGCGCGCGCATGGTCCTCCGAGTCGTTGACGCCCGCGAGCGGCGTGTATGCAAACAGCGGCGCCAGTCGCGTATGCACGGCGTGCGCGATCACGGCCTCGAGCACATCTTGAATGCTGTGCGCCTTGGTGATGGGCATCAACGAATTGCGCGTGTCTTCTAGCGCACTCCCGATGGACCATCCCAGGCGCACGTTGGGTGCATCATGCATGAGCTTCAGAATGCCCGTGGCGAGCCCTGAAGTGGTGACAGTGATGTTGCGCGCGTCGACCGAAAGGCCGCACGGGTCGGACAAAACTTGCAGCGCGCGAAGCACCCGATCGTAATTTGCAAGCGGCTCGCCCATGCCCTGAAACACCACGCCGTGAATGCGCGAATCGGGTGGCAGTTCGGCACGCACGTGGCGCACTTGAGCAATGATTTCCCATGTCTCCAGGTTGCGCTTGAGCCCCATGCGCCCGGTGGCGCAAAACGTACATGCAAGCGCGCAGCCCACCTGTGAGCTTACGCAAACCACAAAGCGACCGGGCTTCTCAAGTGGAATGCGCACGGCCTCCACCGCATGCCCGTCGTGAGTTCGAAATGCGTATTTGACGAAAGGGTCGACTTGGCTGGCCTCGCGCGCGACCACCTCAAGTGCGGGCGCTACAGGCAGTGCGCGCGCGGCATCCATCGTGACGCGCGTGACGCCCTGTACAGCCTTCGGCAGGAGCCCCTCTCGATGCCACGCCGCAAGAAGTTTGCGCGCTTCTGGCAGGGGCGCCGAGAGCCTTTCAGACAGCGCAACGGGCGTGAATTCCGAGATGTGGTTGAACACAGATTTTGCGTGGTAGCATTGCTGTCACATGTTCGGATTCAGTTTCTCAGAGCTCCTCATGTTGGGCGTTGCAGGCTTGGTGCTATTTGGGCCCAAGGAATTGCCCAAGGTGCTGGGCGCACTTGGCAAATGGGTGGGCAAGGCGCGCAAGTTCGCCATGGATCTCCGGGTACAAAGCGGGATCGATGAGGTGCTGCGCCAGGAGGGCATCGCGAAGGACCTAAACGAGCTCCGAAGCTTGGCGCGCGGTGGTGCCTTCAACCTGCGAAACGAAATCACGGGCGGCATCAGCGGCAACTACGGATCAAACTTATCCCTTGGGAATTCCCTCTCAGAGGCATCCCCCTACGCCGCCCACAACCATGCGGCCAGTGCTTACAGTGAAGCGGCCGCAGCACGTGCCGATCGCAGTTTGGAGTACCCTGAAGAGGGTGCCGACACCCAAGGCAGTGTGGGGGCCAGCCACGGCTACGCGGGCGAATGGCCACAGAGCCATTACGCGCAAGATGCACTCTACATGAAAGGTACGCGCCCATGAGCGAACCCAATGCGAATGATTTGCCAGGCGGGCGTGCCTCGGATTCAGGCGAGCTAGATAGCGCCATGAGCATTTGGGAGCACTTGGATGAGTTCCGCCGACGCCTCGTACGTGGGGTGATTGCCATCTGCTTTACGACGGGTCTGTGCTGGTTTCAGAAGGAGCGCATTCTGAATGTGCTGGCCACGCCCTATGTAAGCCAATGGCGCGCCGCGGGGATGCCCGGGCAGCCCGAGCTACAAAGCTTTGAGATGGGCGGAAACTTCACGGCCTACATGCGCCTGGCCATTACCTGTGGGCTCATTCTGGGCGTTCCAGTGATCTTCTGGGAGCTATGGGGCTTTATTAGTCCAGGTCTCTATGCCAAGGAAAAGCGCTTCATCTTGCCGTTCGTGTTCTTCTCATCAATCTTGTTTTTCAGTGGAGTCGTGTTCGCGCAAAAGCTCGC
>JAYWGD010000396.1:0-4902 GCA_043778435.1 Myxococcales bacterium
CGCCGAGGCAGGCGTAACCTGCTTGTTGGCCGACAAGGGGTACGATACGGACTCCATCCGCTGTGTTCTTGCCCAGCGCGACTGCGAGGCGGTTATCCCCTCAAAGCGCTCTCGATCTCAGCGAATTAACGATGATCGAGAGAAGTATAAGGCTCGCTCGGAGGTCGAGTGCACCTTCAACTTGCTCAAGCCGGCTCGTCGCTTCGCCACCCGATATGAAAAGACGCTCCGCAACTACACGGCGGTGGTGACCATCGGATGCCTCATGCTTTGGATGAGAATATAGGAACACGCCCTAGCCCATGGGAAGACAATGATTGCCTAGAGCGCTTTTCCATGGCGTTGAGCCTGTTTCATATGGGGTACCCGCATGAGCCAAAAAAGCCTGCGGCGGCGCTTGGGTGATTGCCTTGAGTGCTTCCCAGATTCCCGCTTCGAGGGCCTCGTAGGAGCGCGTGGCGATTTTACGTAGGGAGGTTTTGAACTTCGACCAAGCTTTCTCAATCGGGTTCAAGTCAGGGGAGTAGGGCGGAAGAAATATGAGGTATGCACCTTTTTCTTCGATCGCTTGCTGCACGCGCACGTTCTTGTGACATGCCAAGTTGTCCATAACGACCACGTCGTTCTCTCGCAGTTCGGGGCACAGAACTTGTTCTGTGTAGGCGATCATCCAATCTCCGTTCATCGGTCCTCGTCTGTGAAAGGGAGCGACGATTCCTCTGTCGGTAAGGCATGCGGCGACGGTCATATTGTCGCCCCAATTTTTTGGGAACATCCGCCACTACGCGCTCGCCTTTCGGCGCACGCGCGTGGGTTCGAGCCATCGAGAGATTGACACCACTTTCGTCGAAGAAAAGCAGCCTCGCATGAATTCTAAGTGTCTGGCGCCCGGTCTCGAAGTGCCAACGAAGAGGTCGTGCTCCGTCGCTGTTCACCTCTGAGGCGTGGACTGCTTTTTCTTCGAGACAGCCCCATCCGCCGAAGCGTTTTGAACATGATACTCGGAGCCAAGGCCCGCTCTGAAGTCCGCGAACAAGACGCCTCCGCCAGCTCCGCGATTGTCGCATCGGGCTGGCTTCGCACGAGCTCCAAAATCAATGCCTCCCCCGCTTCATCAATGCGTCGAACTCTACCCTGCAGAGGCCGAGGCTCAAGGGCCTCCGTCTCGCGAAGCAGACGAAGCCAACGACTCACGTATGCGCGCCCCACGCCGAATCGCGCAGCGGCCTCCTCACACGTTGCACCTTCCTGCAAGCAGGCCGCCGTGACACGAGCTCGTAAGTCCAGAGAGATTGCTGTCGCCACGCACAATCGCTTTGATCAACATCGCAAGATCAAAGCCAGAAAAATCGGCTCTAAGTTCAGTGAGCGATTCCCGCGTCGTGGTCATCCCCCAGTGGTGGCAGGCCAGGTACACCCGTCAAGGGAGTCTAGGCACACCAGCAGGTACACCCCACTCCTAGCCCTCGTGACTGGCTCTGAATCCTCGCAAAAGAGTTAATTTGGAACTTTCCACGACTTTACGCCGAGTCTTGGTTTTCCCTAGCCCCCCATGGGACACAGTGAGAATCATCAAAAGTGGAGGTGCTCTCCACTTAAAAACAGCGTATTCACAGCACAAATTGCACTTTTCAAATCAACAAGTACAACACCAGGTACACTTCTGAGTCTTACTGCAGTCCCGTATCATGGGATTCAAACTCGGGTTGGATTGCAACGAAGCGGCCGAGCAAACCCGCGCGATAGCAGCGCGATGAAGCTCCGACTTCGCGGGCGAGAGCTGCCTTTTGGATCCCAAAGAGAAGTCGATGGGCAATTTGTTCTCCGGCCAACACCTCATCGAAGAGCAGAATTTTGCACCTATTTGACCGCTGTAAAATAGATCGGACCCGAGTTGTTTTCTAGGTGCACAGGATTCCAGATGCGAGCGCCCTAACTTCGGTCCCACCAGGAAGGCTCATGGAGAGCCGAAATGGTTCGAAAGATCAAAGCATGCACTCTACAGATTCATCTTTACCCCGCTTCTATCGATTGCCGGAGGTGTGCCAGATCACGGGGCTGCCCGAGTCCTCGTTGTATCGGCTTGTCGCCCGACGGGCTTTCCCCTCCCCTATACGCATCACTGAACGTACCAGCGGCTGGCTTGCATCAGAGGTCCACGCATGGGTCCTTTCTCGCCTTGAAACGAGGTCCGCATGAATTCCGGGCCGCAGCACGCCAAAGCACCGCAAGCCAGCCTCGAGCACGGCAGAGTATTCCCGATTACTTTCACCACATTCTCTGAGCTCACCAATCCACAGGGACATCTGGAACAATGGGACACCATAGACAGCCTTCGCTCATGGCTCTTCGAGCCAGTGGTCGGGGCTGCATCGAAAGATCGCCTGCCCATGTGGTCCCCCTTTCGCTTCACGGGCCATCAACGAAATAAGCAAAACGCTTGGGGAACGCAGATGTTGGTCTTCGACGTCGATACGCCGTGCGCCAACATGAACGACTTCGGGGCACGCATCGGCAGTGCCCTGGGCACATCATGCTGGGCCCACTCCACATTCACGTCCAGCGCTGACGCCATGCGGGCGCGAGTGCTCGTGCCGCTTTCTCGATTCGTCACCCACGAGCAGTATCCCCCACTGTGGAATCTGACGCAGCAGATGCTTACAATTGGCGGAATTGAGGTGGATGCATCCTGCAGAGACATCGCCCGCGCATACTATGTTCCCGCACAAAGCCTCGATGGTACCTACGAATGTACCGAGCACGAGGCCGTACCGTTTGATGTCGAACGGGCATTGAGCCTGCTCAGGCCTCAGGTCGTAGAGGCATCCACAATCAGCGTAAGGAGACGCTCAAATAGCGACCCCCCAAATCTGAATCGGGCGCGCGCATATCTCCAAGAAACGCCAGCGGCCATCGCCGGCGATCACGGGCACGACGCAACCTTTCGTGCGGCGCAAACATTGGTGAAGGGGTTTGCCCTAAGCATTGCCGATGCGATCCCACTGCTTCGCGAGTGGAACCTCAGCTGTACGCCACCATGGGACGACGATGCCTTGATCAAAAAGCTACGCGACGCTGAGACCTCAAGCAGCGCGCTGGGGTATCTCCTATGAGCGCGCCTTTGCCCACGGAGATCCCGGCGAGCTCTGCTTCGCATGAAGCACTTCTGCGGTCCGCTGCCGCAATGATGCGATCCAGGCACGTCCTCCCATCGTCGTTGGGGGCGGAGAGGAAGTCCAAACGCGCGATTGAATTCCTGGATGCCGACGTCTTGTCGCGCAAGCTTCCTCCAGTGCAATATCTCGTCGAAGGGCTCGGCATTGCGCCGGGTGCACCTGTGCTCTTGGCAGGCTATGGCTACAGCGGGAAAACCATGTTTGCGCAAGCGCTCGCGCTCTCTGTCGCAACAGGGAAACCGTTTCTCGGGGCGTACCCAATCGCTAGTCCCGGGCCGGTGGTGCATTTCGATTTCGAGCAAGGCCAGCGGCTTACCGTCGAGCGCTATCAAAGGCTCGCGCACGGCTTGGGGGTGGAGAGCTTCCTACACCCACTGAAAATTGCGATTCATCCGGTATGTAGACTCGACGACCCCGATGCGGAGCAGCTTTACGCCGAAGCAATTGGCAACGCCAAGTTGGTCATCATCGATAGCCTCAAAGCGTCCGCCCCAGGGTCCGATGAGAACAGTTCTGACATCCGTGCACGCATCGATCTCATGGGTCGCTTGTGTGAGCGATTGGGGGCGGTGGCACTCTTCATTCATCACGCGAAGAAACCGAAAGCGGGCGACCCCGCCGGCGCCAAGTACGGCATGCGAGGGAGCTCGGCCATCTTCGATGCAGCATCCTCGGTGTTCATGCTTTCAGCTCTCCCTCACGAATCACCCACAGTCGAACATTCAAAAGATCGCCACCGCGGCAAACCGGTTGACGAGTTCGCCTTCCGCATTGACGATCTCGAACATGCCGACGACCCTAAATGGGGCCTTGTGCTCACGCGACAGGACGTGGCGCCCCCAGCGACGGGAACTCGCTCGCAGGTTGCCGACATGCGGGAGCACGTGTTGCTCTATTTGCGCAATGCGGGCGGGCGGTTCAACGGCTCGACGACTGCGCTGAGACAGGCCCTTGGCAAGCGCACTGGAGCCGTTTCTAGCGCCTTGCGCGAACTCTTGGCAGAAGGGGTCGTCGAGAAGGGCAACGATGTCCTCGGGCCCTACATTCGTCTTACGAGGCATGGGACCGCCTTCGTGGCGGAGGAGGACGACTTCTGAGCATGGCAAGCGCGGGCACTTTCCGGTGTTCCCGCGTTCCGCCGTTTAGGGGGTGGGAAACGGGGAACAGCGAGAAAATTGGATTTTCGAGCATTTCAACAAATGTCGTTCGTACGGACGCTTGGGGCGTACGTACGAACAGTTGTCTTTTTGGTCGCCGTAGGGCGCTCGCTAAGCGTGCCCCAAGGCATGCCGGATCCGTTCTGCATAGTACACTCGCAAGCGCTCCGGTCGGTAGTGGTCCGCATCGGCGAGCCCTGCGTAGTACGCACGCCGATCGGGATCGCCCGCGGGTACGTAGGCAATGATTGGCGAGGTCTCCGCGGTCTGCTTGCGTAGTCCCAAACACGCCCACAGCAAAAAGTGATCAAGCACGCGGCCGGTCCGGCCGTTGGTATCCACGAACGGATGGATCTGTTGGAAGCGATGGTGAACATCCGCCACCAAATGGGCATACTGCTCGAGCGTGCTCTCCTCATTCAATTGTGCGAGCCATACGGCGCAGTCGTCCGAGAGCTTTCGCAGCTCGGGCCGTATTTGCGAGCACGCCACCTGTTCGACGCCGCCGGGGCCGACGGCCGTTGTAAGGGGCTTGCCAGCCCATTCAAACAGAGGGGCAAACATCACTC
>JAYWGD010000397.1:0-1766 GCA_043778435.1 Myxococcales bacterium
CAAGAAGCAACGACAGGCCTGTGCCGAGTAGCGCTGTTCCGCGTCGTGTCAGTCGTGCGTGAGACAGCGCTGCATAGGCGCTTGCGAGCAGGTAGGAGATGGCGAGCGCAGGCAGCAGTAGAGACAATGTGGCTGCAAAGCTATCGGCGAGTCGCGCAAAAGCCGCGAGTTCTCCCGTGGCGCGTGCCGTAACAACGGTGAGGTAAATCGCACCTAGACGCATTCCGAATCCTGTTTCGGTAAACGGCGCGAAGGGGCGGAGCAGCGAAGAACGTTTTGTGTATTGCGATTCGTGCAGAAGCCACCAGCGTCGCCAACGCACAAGACAAGCGCTGGTGCGAGAGTCGTCGTCGGTGTCGTGAATGGTGTCTTGGATGCCGGTGATGGCGGAGGCCACGCGGGTAAGTGCCATCCATGCATCGCGTCGATCGGATTGTTGCAGCTGCTCAAACACGGGCTCAAGACCATAGGTGCCTAGCGATGCATAGTCGGCCTCTCTTTCGGCGCTTGGGTAGTCGAGCAAACGCTGAAGCGCGCGACTGCGTGAGACGGCCGAAAAGTCTAGAGAGCGATCGCTCCAAAGCAGCGCGAGTTGTGCGGCGTCGCTGTGAGACTCAGCGGATGCCTGCGTCGATTGCGCATCGTGCTGCCGCAAGGACATGCCTGTCATCGCTGCGTGCGCCGCGCGTTCGCGTGTGGGGCCATCGAGCTCCGGCCAAAGCTGCATCAAGGCCGGCCATCCCGCCGAACCTAGATGCGCGAGATCGTCTCCGGCCGACTCACTGCCACTTGAAAGCTTCTCGACCGCGCGACGTACGCGCCCATAGACATCGTCTGGCGCGCGGTTGAAAAAGCGCGGCAGCTTGAGTGTTTCTGGTCCGGACGAGGTATCGCCGGCGGAGGCCTGGATAGGCAAAAGCGTGGACAAAAAGTAGACCGTGACGACGACGCCCATGAGGGTCGGAATGGCCCAAGCCAAGCGCCGAAGTACATAGGCGAGCACACCTTCAGCTATGCCACGAGATGGGGTACAGCTACCACCTATGAACGACGTTTCCGCATCGCTCCGAGCTCGAGTCCACGCGTGGCAGAACGCCGATCCTAGTGCCGAAGATCGCGATTCACTTGAAGAATTGATGCGCTCTGGCGCCGGACAAGAGTTGAGTGACAGGTTTGCGGGGGATTTGGAGTTTGGAACGGCAGGTCTGCGCGGCTTGGTTGGCGCAGGCCCCAACCGCATGAACTTGGCGGTGGTGCGCCGTGCGACCTTTGCTCTCGCGGCCGCGCTGCTCGACCACGTCGACGAGGCAAAGGAGCGCGGTGTGGTGGTCGGGTACGATGGGCGTCATGGCAGTCTTGCGTTTGCGCGTGAAGCTGCGGGGGTTCTTTTGGCGGCGGGATTTTCGGTGCGCTTGTTTGATCGCGAAGGTCCAACGCCTCTGGCAGCGCACGCGTTGCTAAGCCATCGGTGCGCTGCGGCCATCGTCGTGACAGCCAGCCACAATCCGGCGGCCTACAACGGTTACAAGGTCTATTGGGCCAATGGCGCGCAGATCTTGTCGCCCATTGATGCCGACATTTTTGAGCGCATCCAAACAGGGCCCGCCGCGAATAAAATCCCGTGTGTGGATCACGCCCAGGTGGCGCTTCGTGCAACCATGTTTGCGGAGGCCGACACCGAGGCGTTTCTCGCTGCATTGCTTGCGCCCTTTGCGGGCGGTGCTCCTTGCGATTCGCCTATTGTCTATACGGCGATGCACGGCGTT
>JAYWGD010000398.1:0-1765 GCA_043778435.1 Myxococcales bacterium
CCGTAGGCTGCAAGAGACCATGGGTTACAGGCCCGCGCGCGACCGCTTTAAGGTCTACGTTGTGGACGAGGTGCACATGCTCTCGAACTCCGCCTGGAATGCGTTTCTCAAGACGCTTGAGGAGCCTCCTTCCCATGTAAAATTTATCTTTGCGACCACTGAGATTCAGAAGGTGCCGATCACCATTTTGAGTCGTTGTCAGCGCTACGACTTTCGATTGGTTTCGGTGACGCAAATCGCACAGCGTCTTCAGCAGATTCTCGAACAAGAATCGGTGTCTGCAAACGAAGAAGCGCTCCGTATGATTGCGCGCCAGGCCGGAGGTTCGATGCGCGATGCGCTGAGCTTGCTCGACCAGGTTCTTGCATACGCGATGGGCCCGTTGGCGGAGGCAGATGTGGCAACCGTGCTTGGCGTCGCCGATCGAGCCTCGTGTGCCCGTGCTGCGCAGGCTGTGTTGTTGGGACAGGCTCAGACCGTACTTGCGGAGCTGAACACGACGCTCGCAGGCGGAGCAGACCTCACGCAGTTTGCCCGAGATCTGCTTGAGTACTTTCGTGATGCCGTTGCGGCAAAGGTCTCGAACAACCCAGAGCTATTTGAACTCCCGGCTTACGATTTGGCGACACTTCAGGCCTTTGTCGTCTCGCACGAAGCCTCCGATTTGGCCCGTGTATTTCATGGTTTCTCTGTCGACTTTGAGCGTGTCGTGCGCAGTCATGCTCCTCGCTTCACGCTTGAGATGTCGCTGGTAAAGCTCGCCAGCCGAGCACCCCTTTTGCCCGTTGATGAGCTGCTTGTAAGGCTCCGTGATTTGGAGCGACGCCTTGTCGGTAAGGCAGGCCCGCCGGGCCCTCTTGAGCCTGCGAGCCCCACCGCTTTTTTCCCGGTGCCCGCAGGCGAAATTCCCAGGGAAACGAAGGTAGAAGTGATACCTGATGCCCCGAAAAGAGGCGTAGCAGCATCGCTCGCGTTGGCCACAACGGTTCCCGCTGAAGCGATTCCCAGCACGCTGTTCGCGGCTCCGCCCATGTTGGACGAGACCACGCCGATCAAATTCGCGCCCCCACCATCCCCGCCGATCCGTGCAGTACGCAACCAAGTAACACGCGCGGTTGCACCTTCCGAACAAGTGCACTTTGAGATGCCTCCGGAAGCACGCTGGAGCGACGGCGAGGGCGCGAAGATCGGTACGCCTCAAGAGCCCGCACAGGAAGCGCTCAGCAGCGCGCCCAAAGCACCGGACTTTGTGACCTTTGGCAAGGAGCTGAGCGCCGCCGATGAAGCGGTCGTTCGTGCATTGGTCGATGCACTACGCACGGAAGCTCCAGTGCTCGCTTCTGCCATCGAAAATGCTTGGATCTCGGAGGTGAGAACGTCAGCGATTGTGCTCGCGTTTCCACAAGGATCGTTCTTGGGCGCAGGGATCGACGAGCTAGGAAAGACACAGCTCGCGAACGCCGCCGCGTTGGTGCTCGGCGAAGGCGGCAACGTCGCTATCGTGTCCCATCTTTTGCCGAAAGACACCGCGACGTCGCTCGCCGAACGAGATGCTCAAGCACGCTACAATGCGGAGCTTGAGGTCCGCCGTTGCGCCGAACAACATCCGCTCGTTCAACATGCGGTACAAGTCTTGCGCGCGCGCGTTCGACATGTTCGAATCCAGCCCAAGGAATGAAACCCATGACAAGCACACTTCGTATTGCCCTCTTTGCCGGCCTAACGCTTTCGTCGCTCTCTGCGCACGCACAGACCGTGGTGTTCA
>JAYWGD010000399.1:0-1760 GCA_043778435.1 Myxococcales bacterium
GCGACCGCGGCCCTCGTTGGCCACAGCGCCAAAGTTGGGCAGCGATTGGCCAATGGTGGCTCCAAAGGCTGGGCGAGAGTCGCCGGCGTTGAGGACCACATCGATAAAGTCTGGCAGCTTAAAGTTTACGCTGCGGGCGGTATAGGGCGCGCCGGCAAGTGCTGCGATCTCGTTCTCCATTTCGGCCTTCATCGGGCTCAGCTTGGCTTGCCATTCTTTGGAGCCGCCATTGATGCGCGCGAAGCCCAAGTGGAACAAGGCCTTCACGCTGCAGGGCTCGGCGTAGACCTCATCGGGGCCGACGCGCAAATAGTAGCTCGAGTTGTCGACGCCCATCTTGGCCCACGCTTCATCGGCGGGCTCCCATTGGTTGTCCAAGAAGCTCCGCGCGGCGGCTGCAAGATAGGTGCGTAGTGCAGGTTCTGCCTCGCCCAGGTCCTTCTCTGCGGCCTTGAGTTCAGTGCTCACAGCCCTCATGGTGTCGCCGTAGACCGTCGTGTAGGGCGTGCCGGTAAGCACTGTCACCCCCAACGTGAGATTTCCCTGGGCAACGATCTTGCCTCCGCTCACCACCGTGAACGGAGACTTCACACTTTCATCCTTGTTTTCGGAGATGCTCTTGCAAAAGTCTTTCTTGTCCGTCGCGCCCGCGGGGTACAAGCCAGAGGCGGTCGTCGCCCCCACATCGCAGCCCTTCACTCCGGTGCTCTTCGGGAAGGCGCACTTGGGCGACTGGTTTCGGAACAGCATCATTTGGCTTGGCAAATCACTGGGCGCCGGCACTTTGTTCAAGCCCATCTGCGCTCCGTAGAGCGTCTCGATGAGGTCCGCGATCACCAACATGTGTCCCGCGAGTCTGCGTTCTTGATCGGTCTTGGAGAAGTCGCTCTGCACAAGCGTTTGTCGCCCCTGCGCCAAATCGGCGCAGACTTTTTTGCGTCGCCCGGCATCTGCCCCTGTGCCTGCGCAGCCGCCATGATCGTGCCACTCGACCATGCGTGCGTAGCTGTCGGCGAAGGTACTGCTGAACAAGTTGCCTGAGCTCGCAGGACCCACTTTTTGGGGGCCGCGGAACATAGCAAATTCGTTTGGGTCTAAGACCTTGTTGCCGTTGCCGTCGGCGATCCAAAAGTAGGGAAGCGCCATCTCTGCCGCAATGCGGTTGAAGTCTGAGCGCTCCAGCTTGTCAGCGACGAATTCGGCGGGCGCGCCGGCAACGGCAAAGGCCGCTGGAACCACATCGCCTGCCTGCGTGGGCGCGAGCGCCGGTGCTGCTTGCTCCGTGATGAGCTGCGGCGCTGCGGCGAAAGGGGCTTGAGCCTCTTGGGCGGGAGCGCAGGCAGCAAGGAGCGTAAGGACGGTGCAGCAGCGTGAAGACTTCGACATGCGCGCTGGAGTAGACCCGAGCGCGCCCGGTGTCCACCGCTGTGTGGATTTTTGCATGTATGATGCACCAGATGCATGCAGGCGAGATGATGGTCGTAGACGATGTCGACCCTCGTGGTGTCTCTTGGGTTACTCGAGCGTGGCAATGTCGACGCGTTGTTCGCTCCGACCTGCGCCTGCACTGTCATGGCTCATTCCGCCAACAAGATAGAGGTGATTGTCGAAAATGGGCGTCTGGTGCAGGTGCATCCTCGCCACAGGCTCGTGCCCGAGAACGCGGAATGGGCTCAGTAAACCATCGCTAGAAAATCTAGCGACGAACAAATCGTCATACGCCCTGGTGTTGTTGGTGTCGGCTCCACCCGCAACGAGCA
>JAYWGD010000400.1:0-17446 GCA_043778435.1 Myxococcales bacterium
CCTTCCAGTTGGGGACGCTCCCAGGCGGCAGGGTGACCCAATCGACGGTGTCATCGAAGACCATCGCGGTGGTCCCGAGCGTTGTCGCCGCGCCGGCGATGCCGTTGCTTCGAAGGTTTCCCGCCGTGTCGGTGTCGCCCCAGAACGAGCGGTCGCCTATCCGCAGATCCGTTACGCCCATATCGCGCAGCATGCCGCCTACAGCAAGCAACGTCTCCGGAGCTGTGGAGTAGGGGTACTTGTCACCAGAGTTGCTGTTGACGCGGAGGTACACCGACTGGCCGGGCTTGATCATGCGGAGGCCTACCGTCTCATCCAATGCAGCCTTCATAGCGGCATTGCGATCCTGTTCATGCCAACCCATGCCAACAAGGTGCGCGGTTGGATTCACTACGGCGCGGCTGTCCTCAGGAGGCTCGATTCCGGCGTCCCGGCCGGAGGGCAGCGCGGAGTCGCCAAGCTGGCCGCCTGGAATGGTGCCTACAGCGTTGCCATTTGACGCGTCGCCACAGGCGGCCAAACCGACTGCACCGAGCCAACCACCGACGGTTGTTGTCATCACGCCGCGCACCATCTGCCGGCGCGAAAGCTCTTTGGCAATGACCTCGTCGACGAGCGAATTGGACTCAAGAGTGCGGCCTGCTGGATTGAGACGATAATCGGACATATCTCGGGCCATAGCGCAGCTGGAACGCGAGCGCAGGCGCTTTCTGATGCCGGCATACTTGGATGGTCGTTTCTGACTCAGCGCCAAAAAAAGTGCACACAAAGGCCGATCCTGCAAACTACAGGCTTCTCCTTTGACGCAACTTAGGGTCATGTGCGCCGCGATGAATCAGCCCACTTCCCCTACAGCACCGCTCGAAGCCGACGGCTCGTCGACGCCTTTTAAAGCCGCCAACATTGAGCGCCCGGACGAACGTGGCCGAGGCAACGGTCTTTCCGTCATCTTTTGGCTCATGGAGCAAAGCGGCCTTACACTGCTCGCCATCCCGACTATTTTTGCTGGGATGATCTGGCTTGCGAGCCAAGGCAACTGGTCGATGGCCGTGGCCGCGTGGTTCGCCGTGCCCGTGTTTGGCATCGTCTTGCCGCTGCTCTACTTGGTCTACCGTTCGCACCAACACGACGACGGCGCCGCCAAATGGGAGCCCTACTTTTCGTGGAAAAACCCTAGCGATCAGGCCAAGTGGTCCGGCAAGAAGATCCCTATGGAAGTGCTCTACGAAGCCTACATGAAGGGCGAACTTGACATGCTCCAGGACTTGCACGACACCTTTTTGCGTCGCAATCAGCTTATCCGGTTCTGCTTCACGTGGGGCGACGTGAAGTTCTACTTCCGCGAGTTCTTGGGCCAGAACGTGTCGCACACGCTGGCGTCCGACAAGGGCGACATCGCGCACGTCTACAACCGCGGCAACGATTTCTACAATTGGTTCCTCGGACCGTCGATGACGTACACCAGCGGCATCTTCCGCAGCCCCGACGAGTCGCTTGAGGTCGCGCAAGATCGCAAGCTCGAGACCATCTGCCAGTACGTGCAAATGAAGCCCGGTGATGAGCACTTGGACATCGGCTGCGGCTGGGGCCCCATGGTGGTGCACGCAGCGAAGCACCACGGCTCGAACAGCACCGGCATCACGCTCGCACAAGAGCAAGCCGACTGGGCCAACAAGCGCGCCGCCGACCATGGCGTGGGCGACAAGGTGAAGATCATCGTCGACGACTACCGCAACCTGCCTGTGAAAAAGTGGGACAAGATCACCTGCCTCGAGATGGCCGAGCACGTGGGCATCAAGAACTTTCAAAAGTTCTTGCTCCAAGTGCGCGGCATGCTCAAGGACGACGGCGTGTTCTACCTGCAAATTGCCGGCCTTCGCCGCTCATGGCAGTTCGAAGACCTCATCTGGGGACTCTTCATGGGCAAGTACATCTTCCCAGGCGCCGACGCCTCCTGCCCCTTGGGCTTTGTCGTGAACCAAGCAGAGCGCGCTGAGTTCGAAGTGCACCGCGTCGAGAACTGCGGCGTGCACTACGGCATCACCATTCAGAAGTGGTACGAGAACTGGAAGAGCAACGAAGAAGCCATCGTCGCCAAGTACGGACAGCGCTGGTTCCGTATGTGGATGGTGTTCCTGGGCTGGTCGGTCATCGTCGGCAAGCAAGGCGGCTCCACCGTGTACATGGTCACCATGACCAAGAACACGCGCAACGACAAGGAGACTGTCTCCGAGGGCGAAGCGAAGGATGTGCCTTACAGCCGTCTCAAGAAGTGGGTGGGCGACAAACCCGTAGCTACACAGCAATGAGCGATGCGAAAAGCCCCGTAGCTCAGCAGAGCAGCGGGGCTTTTTTTCTCTCTGTGACTCGTGAGCCCCGTCACTCCCACTCAATCGTCGCTGGCGGCTTGCTTGACACGTCGTAGACCACACGGTTCACGCCTCGCACTTCGTTGGCGATGCGGCTTGCGACGCGGCCCAAGAGCTCCATCGGCAGGTGCGCGAAGTCGGCCGTCATGCCGTCGGTGGCGGTGACGGCGCGGAGCGCGAGCACCTCTTCGTAAGTGCGGGCGTCGCCCATCACGCCCACGGTTTTGACGGGCAGCAGCACCGCGAAGGCCTGCCAGACCTTGTTGTAATAGTCAGCTTTGCGCAGCTCATCCAAGAAGATGGCGTCGGCATCGCGCAGCGTCGTGAGCCGTTCGGCCGTCATGTCGCCGAGCACGCGAATACCAAGCCCCGGGCCCGGGAACGGGTGGCGGTACAGAAGCTCGTGGCTGAGGCCCAGGCTCAGGCCCACTTCGCGCACCTCGTCTTTGAAGAGCTCTCGCAGTGGTTCCAGCAGGCGAAAACCAAGCTTCTCTGGCAGGCCGCCTACGTTGTGGTGGCTCTTGATGACCACGCTTGGCCCGTTGAACGAGACGCTCTCAATCACATCAGGGTACAGCGTGCCTTGCACGAGCACAGCGGGCCTAGGCGTGAGCTTGGCCGCCTCGCGTGTGAAGACCTCGATGAAGACGCGGCCGATGATCTTGCGCTTGGTCTCCGGATCGCTTTGGCCGTGCAGCGCATCCAAAAAGTCTTTGGAGGCGTCCACGTGCACCAACTTGAGGCCCATATGATCTCGAAAGGTGCGCAACACTTCTTCGGCCTCGCCCTTTCGGAGCAAGCCGTTGTCAACGAACACGCACGTGAGCCTGTCGCCGATGGCCTTGTGCACCAGCATGGCCGCCACCGACGAGTCCACGCCGCCGGAAAGGCCGCAAAGCACATGATCGTCGCCTGCATTGGCATGGATTTTATTGAGTGCATTCTGCACAAATCCATCGGGCGTCCAATTGGGCACCACGCCGGCGACGTCGACCGCAAACGCGCGCAGCATCTCGGCGCCGCGTGCGGTGTGTGCCACCTCGGGGTGGAACTGCACGCCGTAGAGTTTCTGAGAGGCATTTCCAACAGCCGCAAAGGGGCATGAGTCAGTTGCAGCTAGCACCTCAAAGCCCTCGGGGATGGCCGTCACGTGATCGCCGTGGCTCATCCAGACCGTCTCATCGTGGCCTACCACAAAGGGCTTGGTGGGCCCTGCGCTCAGCACCACACGCACATCGGCGCGGCCGAATTCGCGTTTGCCTGCAGACTGCACATGGCCGCCGGGCAGGTGCGACATCAGTTGCATGCCGTAACAGATGCCTAGCAGAGGCACGCCCAGCGAGAAGATCTCTGGCGACACGGAGGGTGCGCCCTCTTCGTAGACACTTGAAGGGCCTCCCGAAAGGATGATGGCCTGAGGCTGCATGGCTTGCACTTGGTCCAAGCCCAGCGTGCATGGGTGTATCTCGCAATAAATGCGTTCCGCACGCAATCGCCTCGCGATGAGCTGTGTGGTCTGCGATCCAAAGTCCAAGATGAGTACGGGCAACGACATGAAAAAAACCTTTCAGAGAGACACGCCGAGCACATCCATGAGCACCGCTTGCCGAACTGGCACGCCCGCGTGGGCTTGCTCGAAATACATCGCGTGCGGCGTGGCATCCACGCCTGGGTGGATTTCTTCACGCCGTGGCAAGGGATGCATCACGCGCATGCCGGGCGACACGCCTTTGAGATGCGCGGTGGTTAGACAGATAGGCTCGGGGCCCTCGGCGCCGCCCATGCGCTCGGTTTGAATGCGTGTCATGTAGAGCACATCTACCGATTGGGCGAGCTCCGCCAGGGATCCCAGCTGATGCAACGTCACGCCCGCGGCTTCGGCACGTGCAGCGCGTGAGTGGGGCAATTCGAGCCCAATGGCAGGCAGCAAGTGCGCGGACATGCCTTCAAACTTTTGCATCGCTGCCAGCAGCGAGTGCACGGTGCGCCCGAAGCGCAGATCGCCGCAGAAACCCACGCGAAGCCCATCGACGCGACCAAAGGCGCGCGACATGGCGTAGAGATCGACCAGGGTTTGTGTGGGGTGCTCATTTGCTCCGTCGCCCGCATTGATCACCGGGCAGTTCACTACGGAAGCGGCGCGTGCAGCACTGCCCACATCGGGGTGCCGTAGCACCAGCACGTCTCCGTAGCCTTCGCACACGCGTGCCGTGTCTTCGAGCGATTCGCCCTTTTTCATGCTGGTGGACATGGCCTCGGAGAACCCGGTGACGCCGGCCCCCAAGCGCAATGCTGCCGACTCAAACGAGAGCCGTGTACGCGTGGAAGGCTCCACGAACATGGTCACCACAACGCGGCCGTGAAGCAGCGTGCTACGCGTGGTGACGGGCAACTCTACCAAGCGATTTGCCGTATAAAATAGCGACTCGATGCGGCGGCGTGACAAGTCGTCCACGCTGAGTACATGCCTCATTGCATATACTCAGCCGCAACCTCGGCCACGTACGCAAGTGGGTCTGTTGCGGCCGACAAGCTGCGCCCCGCGATGAGGTGATGCTCGGGCAGTTGGGCGAACGCAAGAGGGTCGCCGCCCTGTGCGCCGAAGCCTGGCGAATAGAACACCGAGTCCTCGGGCCACGCGACACTTTGTGCAATGGCCGGCTTGGTGAGCGGCACCACGAATTTCCGCACGCCTAGCTTGGCCGCGAGCTCGTAAGCGCTGAGCATGCCGGCGTCGCTCAAGTAGCCGCCTTCGCTTTGGGTAAAGCCCTTGTGCGTCATCACAGCGCCCACCACGGGTACGATGCCTGCATCTTGCAAGGCCTTCACCCAAGCCTCGAGCGTGATGGGGCCCGCCTGCGGAAACAAGATGGCTTCGTTGATACCTGCATGTTGCATGGTTTTGGCAAACAGCACGCCCGTGTCGGGGATGTCGGTGCCCGCTTTTTGGTGGTCGTACACGATGGGCTTTTTGGTGAACTCGCGAAACGCGCGCACGGCGACGGGAAGGCCCGCGCTTAGGCCCAACGCAAAACCAAACTTGAACGAAGACACATGCGGACTCTCCGCCACGGCGCGCGCGAGACTCACAGCTGCGCCCAGGTCGGTCATGTCCATCGACGGCATCAGGTAGCGGTTCTTCATGAGCTTGGTTCCAAGAAGGCACGAATCGCGCGGGCCTCATCGGGGCGCGTCTTTTCCACGGCATCGGCCACTGCACGCAGGTGCGTCAGCGCAAGCAAGGGCATGCCTGAAATCTCTTTGGACAAGATCTCGCGCCGGTCCACTGCCACGATGGTGTGCGCGACTTTGATGCCAAAGTCGCGCATCAGTGCCTCTTGGCTTTGCACCTTGGTGAGGCCGGAGGACACGACATCGTCGAGCAACACCACCGTGCTTAGCTTGCTGGGAACGCTGCCAAAGTAGTTGCCCCCCTCACCGTGGGTCTTGGCCTCTTTGCGGTCGAAGAACACGCGCACTTTCTGGCCGCCCTCGGCCAGCGCCATGGCCGTCGCGGTGGCGATGGAGATGCCCTTGTAGGCCGGGCCAAACAAGTGCGTCACGTGCGGGCACACGGCCACAATGGCGTCGGCGTAGAGGCGACCAAGTACGCGCAGCGCGGGGCCATCCGCCACACGACCGATGTCCACAAACACGGGCGACGTGCGGCCATCTTTGAGGGTGAATTCGCCGAAGCATACGGCCTCCGTGCGGAACAAAAGTTCGATGATGTCGCTCATGCATAGACCTCTCTGCCCGGGCCGCCCACGAGCACGCCCAGTTCATATCGAAGCGCTGCGCCCACATAGGTGCGTTCTACACGGTGTTGAAATGTGTCCTGAAGATAGGGATGCCACTGTGCTGCGGTGATCGGCGCCGCGGCCTCAAACTGCCCCTCGCGGACCAGAGAAAAATCAGCCCAATGCCCCTCGGCAATGTGCCCGACATTGTGCAACCCGTAGGCGATCGCCGCACGAGTGGAAAGCGCATCCCAAAGGCGGCCCACACCAATCGGCCGTGCGAAGCGCGATAGAGCCAGCGGAAGAAGCACCTCAACGGATGCGATGCCGGAAGGCGCGCCATCACCTATGGCTTTCTCCTGCGGCGTATGAGGAGCGTGATCCGTCGCCAAAAAATCGATGGTGCCATCGGCAAGTGCGGCCAACACCGCATCGGCATTTTCGCGCGACCGAAGCGGCGGATTCACCTTCAGCCGATCGCCCAACTGCATGTAATCTTCATCGGTTAGGAGCAGGTAGTGCGGGCAGGTTTCGGCCCAGACATCGAAGTCCTCGTACTTCATACGTCTGACCCACGCGACTTCCAGCGCCGTCCCTACATGGCACAGGATCAATCGCGGGCGCTCCGCTGCAGGCAGACACTTTAGGGCGCGCTCCAGCGTCTTCAGCGCCATCGCGATGGCCTCGATGGGGCGCCGCACATGATGCGCACGCGCAGGGTTGACCCAGTCCGGCAACGCGCGACAAAAGCCCGTCTCGTCCTCCGCGTGAACCGCCACACGATTGAAACGCTTAAAGACTTCAAGCACATCCACGAGCGAGATGACGGCCGCATCTTGCGAGCTTTTGGCCATGTAGATCTTGGCACTTGCAATCAGATCATGCGGTCGCTTTTGCGGGCCACTTGCGGCTTGGTAGTGCAGCCCCCAACGCATGGGGCATTTGTCTGTGTAGAGCGCATGCTTTTGCGCATAGGCCTCGGGCGTGCTGCAGACCGGCACCGTGTTGGGCATCTCTAAAATGGTGGTTACGCCGCCGGCGAGTGCCGCGTGGCAGCCGCGCACAATGCCTTCCTTGTAGACTGCACCTGGTTCGCGAAAGTGCACATGAGGGTCGACGATGCCCGGGCATAGGAGCAGGCCGGAGGCATCGAGCACCGCATCATCGTCTGAAGCCGGCGACCACTTGCCAGCACGGGTGTAGAGCTCGCCCACACGCTCCTGCCCAAACTCTCCAATCCAACGTGCATTGAGGATGCGCATGCGGGGCAAGCCATACGTGGCCAAGCGGGCTCATGCGAGTGCCAATTGCGCAACGTTGGGCTGCGAACAGCCCTTCCCTTCGCGCCAACATGATCCTATATGTAAGGGTATGATTCAGATGACCGATCGTGCGGCAGCCAAAGTGAATGAGTTCGTGACCGACGACCCCACGTTGAACGGACAGGGATTGCGCGTCAAAGTGGTCGGAGGAGGCTGTGCTGGCTTCAGCTACGACTTGCATTTTGAGGACCAAGTCGGCGAACTCGACGAGCACTTCGAGAGCCACGGCATTCAGTTTTACATCGACCCGCTAAGCCTTCAGTACTTGGAGAACACCGAGATCGACTACGTGGAAGACACCCACGCAGCAGGATTTAAGTTCAACAACCCCAATGCCAAGGGCAGCTGTGGTTGCGGTTCTAGCGTCAGCTTCTGAGACTCCCGAACCACAATTCGGAGAAGCCCAAGTGCACCAAGCACTTGGGCTTCTGAGTTTTGTCGCGTTGTGATTCACAACAACACGCTCTACTACCATTCCACGCTCCATACGGAGACGCAGCTCTACCACTTAGCCCAACTTCACAAGCGCGCGCGCCACATCGTCGGGGGTGGCCACACGGGCGACGACCTCATTCGGGATGGTCATGCCCAGGGCTTCTTCCAAGTCTGCGATCACCTCCATCGTGGCCAAGCTGTCGAGGCCTAGGTCGTGTTGAATGTGATCGTGGGCGCCCACCGTTTTGCTGGGCGCATGCGGCGCGATGGTTGCAATCACAAGGGCCAAGGTCTCTTCGTAGGTCCGCATGGGGCGCATTCCTACCACAGCCCAGCGACCAGCCCAACTGGGTCCTTGGCCTCATAGAGCGCGCGCTGCATGGCAACGCCCACGGCGCCCACAGCGATGCAATCGCGTGCATGTTGCATATGAATGCCGCCTAGCGCCCACACTTGGCATTGGGGCGATGAGGCAACCACAGTCTTCAAAAAGCCAAGCCCGCAAGGCGGTCCCTTCGCTGGCACCTCGAACACTGGGCTCACCACCAGCGCGTTGGCTCCTGCGGCCATCGCCGCAATGCGCTCGGCTTCGGTGTGCACCGGCGCGCTGCGCACCGCAAAGCCCAATTCCATGAGCTCTGCATGCATGCCATCGGCCTGCACCGCGCGCGCAAGCCCCACATCGCGGTTCACCCAGACATATGCACTGTGCACCTTTGCGCGTTGTGCAAGCAACACTTTGTCGTCGAACGACCACGCGTCTGCGCGGTCTCGCAACTGCACGACGAAGCGCGATCCATAGGCCTCCGAAAGAGAATGTATAAGATCTCGCGTAGCCTGCAAACCGTAGCGAGGCTCGGTCACCAGCATCAACCGCGGCATCAAGACCTGTGGCACTAAGGCGTGCTTTTTGACTCGCCGATGAGGTTGCGCGCTTCGGCCGCGTGTCGGTTCGATGGGTAGCGATCGGCCAAGAAACGCAAGGTGCGCTCGCGCGCGAACTTGTCGCCCTCGGCATCGAATTTTTCGGCCAGTGCCCACAAGGCATCACCGGCGGTTTCCTCCCGCGCAAACTCTGGGCCACGCGAGCGAGAGCATTGATACGGCGCCAACAGAAGCGGCAACGCCACCACCAACCGAGCCATGTGCATCATCATTCGAGTAGCCCTCCTGTGGGCGAAGAAGCATTTGCGTACCTAGATTTTGCCATGCGTCCTGCGAGAAACGCGTCGCGACCGGCTTGCACACCAAGCTTCATGGCGCGCGCCATCCGCACAGGGTCTTGGGCGTGCGCAATGGCGGTGTTGAGCAACACACCCGCGCACCCGAGCTCCATCGCGACCGCGGCATCGCTGGCCGTGCCTACACCTGCGTCGACCAACACGGGCACCCCCGCGCGCTCCAAAATGATGGCAAGATTGTGAGGATTGCGAATGCCCAAACCACTGCCAATGGGCGCGGCCAACGGCATGACCGCGGCGCAACCCGCGTCTTCAAGCTTGCGGCAAATGATGGGGTCGTCGATGCAGTAGGGCAAAACCGTAAACCCCTCGACCACCAGCAATTTTGCGGCTTTGAGCGTCTCTTCGTTGTCGGGATAGAGCGTGTCTTTGTCGCCGATGACCTCGAGTTTGACAAAGTCGCCCACGCCCAACTCTCGCGCCAAGCGCAGCGTGCGTACGGCTTCGTCGGCCGTGTAGCAACCGGCCGTGTTGGGCAACAACGTCCAGGTGCCTCCGCCCATGGTGGAGCGGCGTTGCAGCAAGCCCATCAAAGACCCCGACGAGCGATCGCTCATGTCGACGCGACGCAAAGCCACCGTGATGATCTCGGCGCCTGAAGCGTCGATGGCGGCCTCGGTCTGCGCCACATCCTTGTACTTGCCGGTGCCCACAATGAGCCTGCTCTGAAAGCTTCGCCCAGCGATGCTCAATGCGTCTGGTGTCATGCCTTCCTTGGTATGCGGATGTGATAAGAAATGTCTATGAACCGCTGCGCCTTCGGGATGTTTTCTAGCGTTTTGCTCTGCTGCGTGGGAAGTGGTGTGGCCTTTCCCGCCATCGATGCTGGCCACGCGAGCGTTCCAAATGACGCGAACACGACGGACCTGGTGCGAGATGCATTCGTCCCCTCTTCGACTCGGGATGCCACATCGCCCGTCATCGTCGATGCGGCAAGCGCTGTGGATGCTTCGGTAGATGCCTCGGTACTCGCTTGCGGCGCGCGCGACATTGGCCTCTTGCCCAAGGCGCTCGACGAACTGTCAGGGCTGGCTCTGAGCCGACGGCACGCTGATGTGCTCTATGCGCACAATGATTCTGGCGACACCGCACGGTTCTTCGCCCTTAGCAGTGTAGATGCACGACTCCTTGCCACCTTCTCGTTGAGCAACGTGCTCGCCGATGATTGGGAAGACATAGCCGTGGGCCCATGTGCCACGGAAAAGGGCAGCTCTTGCGTGTACCTTGCAGACATCGGAGACAACAACCTCAAGCGAGAAAATGTTGTCATCTATGAGCTCCCTGAGCCCACACTTTCATCAGATAAAAGGCTAAGCGCCACTGCGCACACCTTCCGATACCCCGATGGCCCTCAGAATGCCGAAACGCTGCTCGTTCATCCTCAGACCGGTCAGGCATATGTGGTTGGCAAAGCCTTCGGCGGCGCGTCAAAGATGTACCGTGTGACGCTGCGCGGCGCGAACTCGATGGCATCACGCGAGGGGTCGGTGTCTCTTCCCGGAGGCTTGCTTGCCCTGGCGACGGGCGGTAGCTTTCACCCCGACGGCAAGCGCTTCGCGCTGCGCACCTATGGCGATCTTTTTGAGTACGCTTGGCCGCTCAGCGGTGTCGCGCCCAAAGAGCTTGTCGTGCCCTCCGAGACGCAAGGAGAGGCCGTGAGCTACAGCGCCGATGGCCTGACTTGGTACACGGCGAGCGAGGGCAAGGACCAAGTCCTGCACGCCACAAGCTGCATTCGTCCTTGAGCCTGTCTTGCCCAGCCTGTTAAGGCCTAGGCACGCACATGGTCACCGAAGCGAACACCCAAAGCCACTCCGCCGAAGCCGCCTTGCTTGAGGCGCGCAAGGGCAAAGCTGCGCGCATGCGGGCGGGCGGGAACAATCCGTTTTCGAACAAGCTGCTACCGAGCACGGGTGCCACCGCATTTGACATCGGTGTATTGCGCACTGATGCGACCACGGTTGCAGAGACGGACGGACGCTTTGACGACGACAAGGTACGGGCACATTTTTCTGGGCGCGCGGCCTACTTGCACGGTCGCGTGATCGCACTGCGCGCCACGGGTGGGCTCAGTTTTATTAAGCTGCGCGATCGCACGGGTGAGGTGCAGCTGATTCTGCAAGAGAGTGTCCTGGGTGCAGAGTACATGGGCCTAGATCTGGTCGACATCGGCGACATTGTGGAGGCTGAGGGCTCGGTGATGGCCTCAAAGCGCGGCGAACTCAGCGTGGACGTGTCTCGCTTCGGCGTGGTGACCAAGTCGTACCGCCCACTGCCCGAGAAATGGCATGGCCTTCAAGATGTGGAGACGCGCTACCGCCAGCGCTATGTGGATCTCATCGCCAATCCGGGCGTTGCCGATGTGTTTAAAGCACGCGGCGTGATTGTGTCTGCGGTGCGGCGCGTGCTCGATGGCGAAGGCTTTTTGGAGGTCGAAACCCCAAGCATGCACACGCTGATTGGAGGAGCCGCGGCCAAGCCATTCAACACGCACCACAACGCACTCGACATGAATTTGTTCATGCGCATCGCGCCCGAGCTGTACTTGAAGCGACTGCTTGTTGGCGGCTTGGAGCGCGTGTACGAGATTGGCCGTTGCTACCGAAACGAAGGCCTCTCCACACGCCACAACCCCGAGTTCACCATGCTCGAATACTACAGGGCCTACGCCACCTGCGCACAGGCCTTGGAGTTTGGCGAGGCCCTGATTCGCACGGTCGATGCGGACTTGGTAGCCCGCATGCCGGCATCACACGCCTCGTGGAAAGAGGGCCGCCCCTTCACGCTCGATGAACCCTTCGCGCGCGTGCCCATGGCCGAGGCGGTAAAGCGCGGCGCCATTGCCTGCGACATCCCAGCGTGGACGGCCGCCGTCGAACACGGCGGCGAAGGCTTGCTCGCACTGCTCCGCACAGACTTTGTGGATTCGATGAACCAGTGGTCCAAGTGCTCGCCGCGCGCCAAGAGCGTTGATTGGAGCAACTTCCGCAAGGGCATGAACAAGCTCGAGAACGACGGAGAGCGCTTGTTCGGACTGTATGAGTATTTGTGTGAGCCCTATTTGGCGGAGGACTACCGGAGCCAAGATGGCACCAAGTCATTGCCTGTATTCATCACGGAGTACCCTTACGAGACCTCACCACTCGCACGCCGGAACGATCTGCGCCCAGAGCTTGTGGATCGCTTCGAGCTCTTTGTGCACGGCCGAGAGCTGTGCAACGCGTTTTCGGAATTGAACGACCCGGAAGATCAAGCCGCGCGTTTCCGAGAGCAAGTGGCCAAAAAATCGGCCGGAGCCGAGGAGACGATGGACTACGACGACGACTACATTCGCGCACTCGAGTACGGCATGCCGCCGGCCGCGGGCTTTGGAATGGGGATGGATCGCTTGGTCATGATGCTTTGCAACCAAGGAAGCATACGCGATGTAATCTTATTTCCGTTGCTCAGGCCCAGCGCAGAATGAGCGGTACACTCCAAACAGGGGTTGTCAACCAGCCATTGTTTGCTGAGGCCATCGTTCTGCTTGTCGTCCTTGTTCCACCACTTCTTTCGCTATGTTTTCGCCGGTTTCGTGCACTTTACATCGAAGCGTGGCCCCTGCTTCGCGCGACAGCGTGGCTGATTTTCACGCTGTCGGTGGTGACAAGCATTGCAGCCATGATCTGGGCAAAGCTCACCGCGCCCTCGCTCTACAGCTCACCCCTGTTTCTCCCAACGTGTGCGGTGGCGCCGCTCGTGACGACCCTTCTGTCACTCACAGTGGTCCCAGGATGGGTGGTGATCGACGTGGGTGCATTTCGAGGCTCCGTACGTGCTTACACACGCGCACCAGGGTTTTTCTTTGCATCGTCCGTTCTGACGTTTGCAGCCTGCGCCTGGCGCGCAAAGCACACGGCCGTCGTGTGGACGCCAGAGGCTTTGGCAGTCCGTGTGGGCGCCCTTTTTTTTGGCTTGCTAACGCTGTTGCAGGTCTTGGCTTGGCTCACGCCTAGGGTGCTTCAAATGTGGGAGCGTCGAAGCTTTGAAAATTTTGTGGCGTCGAAGCACGTGCGCTCCAAAGACACGGGCTTGGTCTCCGTGGTGAGTGCGCTTTCTATTGCGTCTGTGTTCGTGAGCTCGTGTTCGCTCTGCGGTGTGACCAGCGTGATGGGGGGCTTTGGGGCTGATCTCAAAACGAAAATGCTGAATCACGACGGCCACATATTTGTAGGTCAGGAGTCGCGCGCACCGTGGGCCGTGGATGCAGATCTCGTCGACACATTGCGCGCCACATCTGGCGTGAAGGGAGTGAGCCCCGTGCTTAGCAAAGACGTGATGGCCTCCACGCGCTCCACGCTTGCGGGCGTACAGATTCGCGGCATCGACGTGGCCACGTTCGCCGATGTGAGCGACGTTCCACAGGTGGTCGACCGAGGCAAGTTTGAATGGCTCAGCCATCCCGATGACATTGAGATGCCCTCGAGCACCGACTTGCTTCGCCAAATGGGCATCGAACCAGCGAGCGTCGGGGCCGTGTCTTCCGACAAAGACATCTCGCCCGAAGTGCGCAAAGCCATGCGGCCCAAAGACCGATACCCGGGTGTGGCCATCGGTCGAGAGCTCGCCAAAACGCTGCATGTCATGCAGGGAGACGTGCTCAGTTTTGTCTCTCCTGACGGCGATCTGGGTCCCGTGGGATTGCTCCCCCGCACGCGTCACTTTCGCGTCGCTGCTGTATTCTACACGGGTATGTATGAGTTTGATGCGACCAATGTCTTCATCACGCTTGAGGAGGCGCGAAGCTTTTTGGGTGTACCTTCGGGGGAGGTCACCCAACTTGTGATTCGCGTGGCCGACCCAGAAAGCGTCCGCGAGGAGAGCGCTTTGCTTGAACCGAACCTTCATGCCCGCGGCACGCACGCATCGCTCGCATTGACCAACTGGCAAGAGCTACACAGCGGCTTGTTCTCCGCGCTTCAGCTGGAGAAACTCGTGACCTATGTGGTGTTCGCGGTGGCCGTCATCGTGGCGAGTTTCTGCATCGTTTGCACCTTGCTGCTGATGGTGTCGGAGAAAGCGCGCGACGTGGCGATTCTGAAAGCGATGGGGGCTACCGATCGGGCCATCATGCGCATCTTCACCTTGGAGGGTTTCTTGATTGGCGTGCTAGGAACCACGTTCGGTGTGGCCTCTGGCGTGTCGCTCGCCCTTGGTCTCAAGTGGTTCGGCGTGCGAATTCCGCCGGACGTGTATTATGTGGATCATCTCCCGGTCACCGTGAACCCACGCGACTACGCGCTTATCTTTTGTGTGTCGGTTGCAATCTGCACCCTTTGCACGCTTTACCCGGCCTATGCGGCCGCCAAGCCACGCCCCGTCGAGGGCTTACGGAGCTCGCATGGTTGACACTTCTGCTCTCAATGTTCCCGTTCTTCGCGCCGTGCAACTAGGCAAACGCTTCGAGCACAAGGGACGCGTGCTCGATGTGCTCCGCGGCGTCGATCTGACCGTCATGCGCGGCGAGGTCGTGGGCATTGTAGGTGAGTCGGGCGCAGGCAAATCGACCTTGCTGCATTGCTTGGGCACGCTCGATACTCCGAGCTCTGGCGAGCTTCATATTGATGGCATCGATGCCACTTTGATGGGCTCGGATGCGCTCGCTCATCTGCGCAACACCAAGATTGGCTTCGTGTTTCAGTCTCACCATTTGCTCGCAGAATTTACCGCGATCGAGAATGTCATGATGCCGGGCTTCATCGCAGGCAATGCGCGGGCACCTCTTCAAAAGAGGGCCGAAGAACTGCTCGCACTGGTAGGTTTGCAAGCTCGCAGCGATCACAGGCCGAGCGAGCTCTCGGGTGGCGAGCAGCAACGTGTGGCCCTCGCACGCGCGCTTGTGCTCTCCCCCGCCATCGTGATGGCCGACGAACCTTCGGGCAACCTCGACTCCAAAACGGCACTACAAATTCACGAGCTGTTCTTCGATCTCAACCGGGCTACAAATACCACCTTCGTGATCGTGACCCACAACAACGAGTTTGCATCTCAGCTGCCTCGCGTCGTGACCATGCGAGACGGCATGGTGCTCTCCGATCTTCGCACAACCGACCCTACACTACCGCTGTAGTCGCGTTCCGGACGGAGCCTGCAATGGCTCACGCACCACATCCACACGCGCCTTGACGACATCGATGCTGAGCTCTGCGCGCGCGTGCATCACATCCAATGGCACCTCGCGCTCTACCGATGCCGTGAGTCCACTAAGTTCGAAAGGCTCGGCGTGCACCGCTTGCATCACTCCGACCACGCTGCGCGGTCCGCGGACCCGAACACGTGGAGGCGTGAACTGCACCACACCGCGCAGCACATAGCCGCGCTCCACCTGCCCAAGCACAGCGCCCGTCACAGGCAAGAGGCGCTCAATGGTCTCGTCCCAACGCATCTCAATTGCTGGCGGATCAATTTGTTCCACCTTGATGCCAGGCGGCACCCGCACCATGTGCTTGTCGAACTCAACCCGGCGATCAATGCCGTCCCGCAAGTCCACTTCCAATGAGCCAATCGACTCATCCCGCAACTCGTCAAGCATGAGCTTGGAGCCACGAAGGGTGACGCGCACCCTCGGAGGAAGCGGCGTGAGAAGAACTCGAGACGACGGCGGCGGCGGCATGCGTACGTCGAGCTGCAGCTCTGAGGTACGTTGAATGTCGGTAGAGCCGTGGACCAATCCATAGAGAAAAAGCGCCACAGCAATGCTTGCGGCTTTCAGCCCAAGATCACGTTTGAGAACGCGCGTCCACCGAGAAAACGTGCTGCTCATCGCTCACCTCCACCAAACTTGGGCGGCTCACGTGTCGCTGGCTCCATTGGCTGGGTGTCGGGTTCCATCACACTCCGTTCGTGCTGAGGCTCGTGACTCTCAATGACGCGTCGGGCTTCTGCCAGCGTTGCCGTAGGCTGCACGAACCGCGGCGGCGGAATGGTGATGAGCGTCGCAGGAATGAGCCCCGGGGAGGTTGGAACACGACGAGGTGCGGGTTCAGCACTACGTGCGGTTTGCACATGTTTTGCAGGTCCCTTTCCAGTGAGTGCATAGATCAGACCCGCACGCAGCGCAGGCCCATCCAAATCGGGGGACAACATGCCACCACGGCAAAGCGAAATGGTCCCGCGCTCTTCGGAAACCACCACCACCACAGCATCAGTTTCCTCGGTGATTCCCAGGGCGGCGCGATGCCTTGTGCCCCACGAAGTATCCATTCCGCCTTTGCCCTCCGGCATGGGAAAGAACAATCCTGCGCGCGCCAATCGGCCATTGCGAAGCAACACCGCACCATCGTGAAGCCGGTTGGCGCCTTCCGGAACAAAGAGGCTCACAAGGAGCTCTCGGCCCACCGCGGCATCCAGAGAAATACCTGGTGAAGCAACAAATTCCTCAATGTTAGCGTCCACCTCAAAACACACAATCGCACCAATGCGGTGACGCGCAAGTTCGGTGGAAGCCGCCACCACTTCGTCGACCAAAAACTCAATCCGATGGGTCCCTGTACCCGGCAAAAAACCACGCCCCATACCGATACGCATCAGCGCCCGGCGAATGTCGTTCTGAAAGACCACAATCACCACCAACACGATGGATGACCACACCGTCGAAAGAACGTTGAAGAGCGTGACCAATCCAAAATACTTAGAAGCCAGATAGGCCACGAGCAGCAGAGCCAGGCCCGATGCCATCTGCGCGGCGCGTGTTCCTCGCACGACCAACAAGGTGCGGTATACAAGAAATGCAACCACAGTCACGTCGACCACATCGGTCAATGTGGCACGAAGCGGGCGCGACGAAAAAAGCCTAAGCAAGCCTTCAAGCATGCGCACTCCTCGCCTCTTCGCTCGGGTCCGCGCGGTGATTCAATAGAACGGCGTTGAGCTTAAGAGCATGGCCAGTCTGGGCCACATCATGCACACGCACCATCGTGGCTCCTGCCGCCTTGGCCCACAGAGCCGCTGCTACCGATGCGCCCAGACGTTGGGCCGGCGCGATATTGCTTCCTTCGGCCAAATTGAGAAAGCTCTTTCGGCTCGCGCCTACCAGCAACCAGCCCTCGAACTCAGCCGCCAACACAGATGTATGCTGCAACAAATACATCGACTGCGCCGACGACTTATCAAATCCCAAGCCCGGATCCGGTAGCAGTGCTTCCGGTGCAATGCCAAATCGCGCGGTCACATCGCTCATGGCCGTCCGCAACTCCGTCACGACGGCGGCGACCACATCGCTGCCGTAACCATTCTGGTCATACGCGCCATAGCCGCTCAGCGCCGACTGCGTGCCTCGTGCATGCGACAAGCACCAGATC
>JAYWGD010000401.1:0-1758 GCA_043778435.1 Myxococcales bacterium
CCCCCTGCGGGCACAAAGCCGACGGAGCCATTGACTCGAAATCTATCCGCAAATTGCCACTGCATTCGCGCATCTGCCTGCATCACGATGTGGCGCGCCGAAGCCTGTTTTCCCTCGAGTTTTGAGACGAACGCGACCCCCCGATAGGCTACCGAGTACAGGAGCTTCCCCGATTCGGGCTCGGGCAGAAGCCCCAAAAATGCGCCCACGGCTTTCGATGGCTCATCACCTCTTTTGGTCGGAAACGCCGAGAGCACGAGCTCGCTTTGAGCGCGGCCATAGGCAGTGAGCAGGCCTGCGCCCGAAGGGTCTGCGTGGCAGGTGGCGCATCCCGTGTATCCTTCACGTATCATCCAAGGGTGGGCCTCGGCTCGCGCGGGAGCCAACAACCACAGTGGCGCAGAAAACAGCCAGATGATTCCGGCGCGCACGGCCGCCCTCATGGCAACTCCGAAGGGCTGAGGGTGCGCAAAAAGTCATCGCCGCTGCGATGGCAGTCGACGCAAATCCCCGGGCGACCTGAGAACAGAACCTTGCCCTCTGGGTCCCACTCTGCCCAAAACCACCCATCGACCCGCTTCTCCATCACGGCCACATTTTTGAGCGAACCTTGCACATAAGCCTCTTTGACCAGCACGGACCCGGGCGCCATCGATTTGAACGGTCGTGCCTTGGAAGAACCCGATGCCGCCGCGTTCCAGTAGACATCGACCTCCTTGCCATGCGCAGTTTTGCTTTCACGGCGCTCTTCAAACCCGGGCACACGGCCCCACATCTTGTAATCGGCCTCGATTCTGTCCCGCAGCGTGCGGGCTTCGTCGGGCTCGGTGTTCTCGGCGCAAGAGATGAACAAAAACAAAGGTCCAAAGACAAGTGCGAAAAGCTGCTTTTGGGCAGAACGAATGAGTGTGAACAAACGTGACATTTACTGGATGACGTTCGGGAGGGCGAAAGATAACGTTCACAACCATGAAATCTGCTTTGTTTTTCTCGGTCGCCGCAACATGCACGCTTGTCTTGTTCGCAGCGTGCTCGGCAAGCCCCGGCGGCTCAGGGATAGCGACCACGATCGCCAATCCCGATGGAGGCCTCACAACCAGTGATGGCGGCACCAGCGCGTGTGCACAGACATGTACGGCGGCGCCGGCCAATGGCACGCCCACCTGTACGGCCGGACAATGCGGCTTTGCATGCAACTCAGGCTATGAGCGCAGCAATGGCGCCTGTGTCTCTACGCTCGTGGTGGTGCCCGGCCAAGTCGGGTTGCGCACAACGCAGGCGCGCATGACCGAGTCGGGCGCCTTGCAGCTCAATGTGCAAGTTGCCAACGGCGTGGATGGGGTGCCCTTTGCGCTCACGCCTTCACAGCTCTTGGTGAAAACAGACGACGGGCTTCTGCGTGCTGCGGCCGCGTTCTCGAGCGGCACCGCGTGGGTGGATGGCAAGGATTTTCCTAGCGACGGACGCATCGCAGGTGGCTCCAGCTTTCAGTGGCGTGTGCAGGTTCCGGCCGTCACGCGGGCGTCGGGCGTGCAACCTCTGGAGTTGCAATTCACGACTTCCGATGGCCGCAAAGCAAGCGCTTCCGTCTCGCTCGAGCCGTGCACCACGTGCGGCAGCACATGCACCTATCTCGATCGTGACTTGCAAAACTGCGGCGCATGCAACAAGCGCCCCGATGGCACCCAAGCCATGCAATGCAGCGGCGGCGCGTTCAAGTGCGACGCCACTAGCGCCACACTTTGCGCTCAGGGTGGC
>JAYWGD010000402.1:0-4846 GCA_043778435.1 Myxococcales bacterium
CGCCGAGCCCGCGAAGGTAGCCCCGGTCGCACCTGCAGCCCCCGTCGTTGTGGGCGATCTCGAAGGCGCCATCAATCGTGCCGCAGGTCCCGTCAAATCGGCTGGGGATGTTACGACGGAGGGCGGCCAAGATCGCGCCAACGTGCCTCAGCGTCCGTCACAAGGCGCCATGACAGGTGCGCTACGGCCCAATATCAGTGCTGCCAACAAGTGCTTGGACGATGGCATCGGAGATTCGCGTGCGACCGTGACGTTTGAGTCCTCGGGCAAAGCACAGGGCGTCGCCGTCACCGGGCCCGCAGCAGGTACGGCGGCCGAGGCGTGCATTGTCAAAGCCCTCATGAAAACCAAAATCGCGCCTTTTGCAGATACGACTTACAGTACGCCCGTCACCATTCGTCACTAGAGCGCTTAAGGTCTGAGCGTGGGAGCGACGCTCCTACATTGGCGCCGTGAAGTGCGGTGTCGCTCATCCGATGCACTGAGTAAAGTGTGCCGCAGCCCCCGGGTCGCGTTATGTTTTGACTCATGAGCTCATCTACAGCGCGCAGGTCTTTTGCATTTTCGGTGTCGGTCCTTTTTGGCGGTCTGCTCGCGAGCCAAGGCTGCGGCAGTTCGGTCGCGTCCAATACCTTTGAGAGGATTACGGCCGACACCGGCTCTCGCGTGGACGCATCGACGGGACCCAATTTCGGTGCGAGCGACACCGGTCCTGGTGTCGTCCCCACACAGGATGCTTCGCTCTCCGCAAACGACATTGTGGTCAGTCCCGCAACGACGAGTCTTGAGGTCGAAGTCATTAACGGCGTCCTGACTGCCTCGCCTGGGGCGACCTTTGTCGCGACGCTCAACGGCCAGCCTGCGGCTGCGACTTGGAGCATCGATCGCGGCGAGGTGGGGGCCATCAGCGCCGCCGGAGTGTTCAGCGCGAACGGCAAGGGGACTGGCCGAGTTGTGGTCGTGGCGTCGGTTGCGGGCCTGACCAAAACAGCGACGCTCGAGCTGCATCTCAAAAAATCGGTGAATGGATTGCCCGCCACTGAACCCGTGTATGTTGCAACAGACCCAGGTGGCTATGGCGGTGTGGGGGGGCGGCCACTGAGCGCGACGCCAGTGCCAGCATCGACGGTGACGGCGCTTCAGACTGCATTGTCGGTACCTGATACCAACCTGAAAAAAATCTATCCTTATGACGACACCGTGTTCCCGCGCGGCTTGTTGCCGCCGCTACTGCAATGGGATACCAGTGCGACCGATCTTGATGCTTTGTCGGTAAAAATCACGCAGCCCTCGATGACATTCGACGGCGTCTACGCCTTCGACAGAAGCAGTGGCGACGCGAATATCGGCAAGTACGCCAAGCTTCAGGAAGACGTGTGGCGTGAGCTTAGCAATGCCAACACGGGCGCCGATCCCATCACGGTGGAAGTGAAGCTTCATGGCGCCGATGGTCGGGTGTACGGCCCGCTTCGTTGGAGCTTCAAGGTCGCTCCGGGGCAGCTCAAGGGCACGGTGTATTATTCGTCGTACAATTCCCGGCTCACGGGAGGAGCAAGCAACACCGAGCTAGGCGGCGTGCTGGCCATCAAGCCGCGCTCGCCAAACCCCACCTTGGCGGTGCCGGCGCTCGCGCAAAAGTGCCACACCTGCCACACGCTGTCGGCCGACGGCTCCACCTTGTTCTTCCAAATGGGCGGCACGCTCACCAATGGATTCGGCCCGTACGAGGCGGTTCCCGCGGGCGGCGCTCGCGACCACCGCGACTACCCTTGGAGCACCAAAGCCGATTTGCGCACGGGCGTTTTGACGGACTATCCCACGCCCGTGTTTGGTCCGGTGGATCGCGGGACGAACCCAATCAGTGATACCGGAGACAATGCGCACAAGTTCACTTGGTCGGCCGTTTACCCAGACGGAAGCATGGCGTTTTCGAACAATGGCCTGACGCGTGAAACCAGGCTTTCTCCTGCTGGATCCAAGCTTTTTAAGAGTGATGGAAGCAGCACCGGGGTTTCTATTCCGGGGGTGCAAGATGCCTCGATGCCCACGTTTTCGCCCGATGGCCGCATGCTCGCATTTAACTTTTTCACGGGGCTCGGAAATCCAGCGGCGGCGGCGGGGCTTGGTCGCTCTTTGGCGGCTGCAGACTTCTCGTGCGGTGCGGCTCCCGGCTCGGTGACTTGCGCTTTGGGGACCAGCCCCAGCTTTGGCGCCGCGCGTGAATTGTACCGCAGCGCCACGGGCTATGTGGGATGGCCGGCCTTTTTGCCGGACGCAAAGTCGGTTCTGTTCCAACACACGTTGCGTGCGCCCACTGGGCTTGAGCTAGGCGCAAGTGCGCCTCTAACGCCGGCCGACATGGCACTCACCGACGGGATGCGCAGTGCTGCGCTGAACAGCCAGATGTCGACTTGGTACACCGCCGAATCCGAGATCTGGGGCGTGCCCTCCGCGGGTGGCGGGGTGGCCCGCGCGATGGCCGCGCTCAACGGCTACGACGCGTCCGGCAACTGCACGCTGCCCACCTCAAACGTTGCCGCAGATGCCTACACCCCGTCGTCGCAGTGCCGCATGAACTACATGCCCACGGTGAACCCCGTGGCTTCGGGAGGGCGCTTTTGGGTGGTCTTTACCTCGCGGCGTCGCTACGGACATGTGCTCGACGTGCATCCGTTTTCGAACACTGCATTGGGCCAAGCGGGCTACGGCTCCACGCAGAAGAAACTTTGGGTGTCGTCGATCGAGATCAAAGCCGATGGCACGTTAGGCGCAAGCTCCCCGGCATTCTATTTGCCCGGACAAGAGTTGGCGGCCGGAAACGCGCGCGGCTCATGGGTCGTCGACCCATGCAAGTCGGATGGCGGCAGCTGCGAGTCGGGAGACGAATGCTGCGGCGGATTTTGCCGCGCCGGCGCAAGTGGCGCGCTGACCTGCCAGGCACCGCCCGCGAACACCTGCGCCCTAGAATATGAGACCTGCAAGGCAGACTCCGACTGCTGCGACACCACGCAAAGCTGCCTCGGCGGTCGCTGCTCGGTGAGCACCCAGGTGAGGTAGTTGGGCGGGTGTGGCGCGACGCGTCGTGAGTGTCGTGCGCGCCCGCGCATCAAAGTAGGAGTCCGCCGCGCCTGAGCATAGAATCACAGTTGTGAAACTACGCTTCGCCAGGTTGTGCGGTTTGTCTGTCGTGACTTCGATCCTTGCGTCATGCACGGAAGCGACTCCACAACCTGCGCCGCCGGCATCGGGACCCATTTCCGAAGAAGTGTTCGGCGTGTTCTGCGATCGTTTTGGAGCGAACACATTTCGTGAAGACATGACGGGTGCGTCGTTTCGCGCGATCTGTCATCGGCAAAATGGCGTCTACGCAAATGATGTAGACCTCACGCAATTGCCGGTGCTCACCGAAAGCGCCATCGACGACAATGACCGACCCGTGCCTCTGGCCACGCAAGAGGCGCATCGCGCCAAGCGCGTCACGGCGATGAAGCGTTTGGTGGCTCGTCGCGCTGATTTGCTCGAGGCTTTAGGCTCTGTGCTCAGTTCCGACCTCATTGATCTGAAAAACAATCTGAGCCCTGGCCCCACATCGTGTGAGCCCGTGGTGGAGCGAGATGCGTTGGTGAACGAGCTAGGCGGCATGCTTCAGCGTATGGGCCCGGTGTATCAGGATGGCTCTTTGCAGGGGATGATCAGCGGTGTGGATCCGTTGCTTGATGCGTTTGGAAAGAGTGCGCCGGCCATCAACGGTTGGCGCGCGATTCGTGCGCGCGCCGGGTATCGTCCGGGCAGCGATGCGTTTTCAGGGGCGCGCGCGTTGCTTGCAGACCCCAAGTTGTTCGACAACTTAGGCGAGCTTTTGCGCGCGGTTGGGCCGCATGTGGAGCCTACCGATGTGCGCTCGCCAGAGGCCGCGGGGCACAAGGCGTTGCTGGCACTGATGGGTGCGGCGCGTGCAGAACTCAACAACTTGGCGGCCACCGAGCGTAGTCATGTGAGCGCGACTGAGGACTTGGCGGGCAAGGTTGCCCCAAGCCGAGCGCGCAATGGATTGGAATTTGTTTCAGCCTTGATGAGCGCGGAGGACGACGCGTTGCGCCTCAGCGCAAGCGATCGCTTTGTTGTGCGGCGCGATGCGCGTGGATTGCCTTGGGTTGCCGGAACAGGAACCACCATCCGAGTGCCCTTTGTAGATGCCAACGCAGACCAGCGTGCAGATGTGGATACGTATGGGAATTTTCTGGGCATGGGACTGCCTACGCCGTTCGCAGATCGCGGCTCCGACCCGGCCACGCAACGTGATGCGCGCGGCGTGGCATTGCTTGGAGGCACACCCGCATTTGAGGTGGTGAATGTGTCCAAAACATGGGGCGCGGCGACGCTCCCTGAATTGAATCGCGTGTTTTCGGCACCAGGAGATCAGTGGGCGAAAATCGCCCGCGCCTTGCCCGTGGCGCTTGGCCCGCGCGAGACCGCGACGCGTCGATACGAGGATGGCACTACGCAAAGCTATCAGGGGTATCAGACGCGCAGCGCGCCCTTGCTCGACCTGGGTTGGGCCGCGACACACGCCGCCAGCACGGTCTCGACGGATCGGTTTTTGGCAGTGTCCACCGACCTTCTTGAGAACCATCCGGAGAGCGTTGCGCGCTTGGTGAAAGCCGTCATCGCGGCCAACGATCTGGCCAATGCAGACACCAGCGGAACCTACCCCGCCGATGCGCTTTTTTGGGACGAGATGCTCCAGACGGTGGGTGAGATCGCCGATGTGCCAGGGCTCATGAAAGCGCTTGTTGTGAACCTTGCCGACAAGCGTTTGGGCGTGGTCACGGGCACGCTCGCCAAG
>JAYWGD010000403.1:0-4838 GCA_043778435.1 Myxococcales bacterium
GAGAATCCGCTTGCTTCGCTGGCGGATGGGCGGGGTTCGGCTTTTGGCATCACCAAGCCCGTCCCCTGGGGCAACCGAGCGCGTATCGAGGATCATTCGCGGTCGGCTTTGTCCCACCTCTTAAGCGGGTTTCACACGTTGCCTTTGCAGGGAGCGGCCACGAGCTCGGCTTTGGAGACCAAGAGTTCCGCCGTGCGCCTAGAGCCTGGATCTTGGGAGGCGCTCGCGGCTTTGCCGCTTGGCGGATGTATGCGCAGTGCACTCATCATGGTTGTCCTCAGCGCAGCGAAGGATCTCGCGCGCAGTGTCGCCTCCGCGCATCAACATCGGGCGCAACACTTTTGCGACAAAGAACTCGACGCTTGTTGCGGCCTCTGGTCTTCTTTTCCCATGCAACGTCTACGCTCGTTTGTTGTCGCTACCCCCCCCCTCGTAAAATACGGGGTTTCATGAAAATTTTCGCTCTCGCCGTGCTGTCATTGGTCGGCATGTCGTGCGCCCAAACGGAGCCTTCGCAAGGTGCCGACGGCCGCGCGCTTGAGACGAGCACCTCGGCGGAGGCGTTGTTGCGCGGCGTGAGGGCGCGGTTCGTGCAGCATGCAAGCATTGCACCCGCGATGCCCGGCGTTGCGGGTGTGGCTGGCCTGCCCGTGATGCCTGGCGCCGACGCGCTCAAAGACACGCCGCTGCTGCCCGTATCGCTCGTCACGAGCGTGGCGACGCTCGGCGGGCGGCTGGTCGCGACGTTGCCCGCGTCGACAAGCGCCAAGCTCACGCACGTCACAGCCACCCAGCTGGGCCTGCATGCGCGAGATGCCTTTGTGCTCGAGAGCGAGGGCGCGCGCATCACCGCAACCTTGCAGGGTGCGACGAACGCGCAGGCGCAGCTGGCCGACGGCTACGTGGTGTATGCTGGCGGCCTCGTTTCGGGCAACGTGCGCGCCGACGTGATGCACCGGGTGACCACCGAGGGCACCGAGGACTATGTGCACTATGCACAAGCTCCCGCCAAGCCCGAGCTCAGCTATGCGCTCACGCTCGAGGCCGGCGTGGCGGGCCTACGCTTGGTGGGCAACACGCTTGAGATGCTCGACGCCGGCGGCACACCCAAGCTGCGCGTATCGCCGCCCTACGGCGTAGACGCCAATGGCGCGCGCTTCGAGGCCAAGCTCTCGGTGGGTGGCTGCGCCGTAGACACCGACCCGCGGGGTCCGTGGGCGCGCACTGTGACGGCGCCGGGCGCAACGGCATGCGAAGTGCACGTGTCGTGGGCAAGCGATGTGGCCTATCCCGCCGTGGTGGACCCAGCTTGGGTGAATACGTTGAATTTGCCCATGCCACTTGGCGCCGCTGGCATCGCAGAGTTGCCAGGCAACAAGGTGTTGGTGGTTGGGGGGACGACGTCTGGAGGTGTGAGTGTTACGGATGCGTTCCTCTACGACATCGCGACCAATGTGTGGGCCGCCACGGGAAACGCTGTGAACAGCATAGGATGGTCGCAAGGGATTGCCGTGGCAGGTGGGAAATTTCTGTTCTCCGAAGGCGCTGCATCGGTACAAACCTATGATCCAATTTCCGGTGTTTTTTCCGCTTTGGCGCTCCAGCCCAGCACGGGCAATCGGCACTCGATCGCCCTTTCTGATGGGCGTGTGATGTTTGCCGGAGCATCAAATCCTTGGGAGGTCTACGATGTCGTCGCCGGAACCTATCAATCAACCGTGGCGCCCAATGAGGCGCTTGCGAACGGGTATGTTTCGTGGATGTTGCCATCAGGTGACGTGTTGGCTGGGACGTCGTCGACCCCAGTAGGCCAGCAGTGGTCACGCTGGAATCACACGGCCAACACGTGGTCTTTGGTGGCTTCTCCTGGGCGCTATGACATCCGGGAATTCGGCTTCGGGCGTTCTCGCACAGACCTTGTGATTCATACCTCGGCATCGAATCTTTGGCCGGGCGCGGATGGTCGCTTTTTGGCGTTTAATGAGGTCAACAACACGTGGACCTTAGGCGCCCCGCTTGGGGGGTGGACAACCTTTACGTTTGCGACAGAGTCGGGCCTTATCTACAGCGCTGATGAGGGGGGTATTATTTTCGTGTTTGGGATCCGGTTGCGCGCGCGGACGTGGGTGCCGGTGTGAACGTCGCAAATGGACATGGTTTCTGCTACGCCACACGAACGCGATTGTCCGACGGGCGTCTCATGGTCGCGGGCGGAAACGGCTGCAACGCGACTCATACGGCTGAAGCGCGCATTGCGGGCTGCAGCAGCGACACGGACTGCTCCGGTCGTCCGTTTGGCTATGTCGAGCAGTCGGTATGCGACACGTCTCCCGGGCCGTTTACGGGGTTGTGCCGGATGCCGAACGCGAAACCGCTGCTTGCGAAGGCGTTGGGCGGTGCGGTGTGTACGGCCACGTCCGGCCAGCGCCAGTGCGCCGCCGGCGTCTGTTCCACCCTCGACAATGCCTGCGGCCTCACCAACGGCGAGGTCGCCGTGGACAGTGTGGGCGCGCCCACGACGGACTCAAAGGTGTGCCGTAGCAACGTTATCAATGCGGACGGCCGCTGCGGCCAGCCGAATTCGGACCCGCTTGCGGGCCCGCCCGTGCAGAATGCATGCACCGACCCAAACCCTGCGCCTGTTGTTTCGGGCGCATGCCGAAGCGGCGTGTGCTTTTCGCAGGCGGGCGCAAGCAACGCAGCCGACAACGAGTGCGGTGAGCCCAACGGCGAGCCGTGCGCGAGCAATGCGGTGTGCCGCACTGTGTGCACGGCGGCGGACGGTACGTGCGGTCTTTTGAATGGTGCATCCTGCACCCAAGCTGCGGCCTGCCGCAGCGGGGTCTGCAACGCGGACGGCAAGTGCGGCAACCCCAACGGGGACCGCTGCCAGTTTGCAACCACGTGCCGGAGTGGCATCTGCAAGGCCGGCGTGTGTAGCCCCACCTGCGCGACCGACGCGAACTGCGGCGGCGCCTTTTGGTGCGAGACCACCACGGCCCAGTGCGTGGCCGACGGCCCCACGGGCGCCAAGCCCAAGGGCAGCGCGGGCGCGCCCGTGTCCTGCGACCGTGCGGCGCAGTGCTTGAGCGGCGCATGCGGCACGATGGACGGCCTTTGCGGGCTGCCTGACGGCACGGCTTGCCCGGTGGACGTGCGGCAATGTCGCGCGGGCCTCTGCACGGCGGGCGCATGCGGCAAAGGCTGCGCGGTGGACGCGGATTGCGGCGCTGGGGCGTACTGCGAGGACTCCAATCCCGCAGCCAAGTCCTGTGTGCGGAGCGAGCCCAACGGTGCGCAAACGGGCCCCGCAGCAGGCCCCAAGACCACGGCGTGCACCACGGCCCGTGGGGCGGCTCAGTGCGCAAGCGGCTTATGCAACGCGGACGGCCAGTGCGGCGACCCCGACGGCGCCGCGTGCGCCTCGGCGAGCACCTGCCGCAGCGGCGGATGCCAAGGTGGCGTGTGTGGTGCGGGCTGCGCGCCCAAGGGTGCTTCGGGAGATGCCCAGTGCGCGCCTAGCTTCTATTGCACCAACCCCGCAGCGCCGGCCACGAGCGGCACCTGCACGACGGATGCCGGCAACGGCGCCAAGCCCTCGGACGGCGCGGGCGGCACCACCGCATGCGACCGGCCAGGGCAATGCGCCAGCAACGTGTGCAACGCGGACGGCCTCTGTGGTCAACCCGACGGCGCGGCGTGCGCAAGCGCGGGCCAGTGCCGCACCAACGTGTGCCTCGCGGGCCTTTGCGGGGCCGCCACGGGCTGCCTCGCGGATGCCAACTGCAAAGTCACGGACTACTGCAAAACACCAGGGCCGGGCACGGGCGCATGCACGCCCAAGACGGCCAACGACACGGCGTGCACGGCCGGCAATACCTGCCTTACCAGTGTCTGCAACGCCGACGGCAAGTGCGGTCAGCCCAAAGGCCAAAGCTGCGGCGCAAACGTGCTTTGTCGGTCGCAACTGTGCGACCTCACGCAGCTGAAATGTGTAGGATGCACCCAAGACGCGCAGTGCAGCGCAGGCCAGAGCTGCGAGGCGACGGTCAGCGAATGCAAAGACAAGGACACCGACGGCGACGGCATCCTTGACAAGAACGAGTGGGGCACAGGCGGCGCTGCGAGCCCGCAGGACACCGATGGCGACGGCACGCCCGACTGGAAAGACACCGACGACGACGGCGATGGCCTGCTTACCAAAGACGAGCTAGGCCCAGGTGGTGCCACCAGCCCCCGCGACACCGACGGCGACGGTAAGCCGGACTACGTAGACGCTGACGACGACAACGACGGCATCCTCACCAGCCGAGAAATCGCCGACGGCAAGCTGCCCGGCGTGAGCAGCGACGACGTTGATGCCGACGGCAAGAAGAACTGGCTCGACACCGACAGCGACGGCGACGGCCTGCTCGACGCCAACGAGAAGGGCGACGCCAACACCAACGGCATCCCTGACTACCTCGAAGTCGCCAAGCCCGTGGCGCCTGTGGTTCCCAACGCGGACGCTGGAGCACCTGTCCTGCCGGTGCTCCCCGGAACGCCCGATGCCGGAGCACCCGCAAAGGCGCAAGACAACGGCAGCGTCGCCGGCGGGGGCCTCAACTGCGCCGCCGCATTCGGGGTTCTTCCCGACGCCAGCACAGCAGCCTTGGGCATTCTGATGCTTGCATTCTGCACGCGGCGTAAAGCCAAGAATCGCGCCGCGTAGCCTCATCGCCACCAGCCAAAGCACGCTGCAAGGACACCTCAGCGGCGCCCTTGCAGCGTGCTTTTTTTGCATCCACTTTGTGCTCTGTCCAGACCACCAAGCCGAGCGATGCCCATCCGCCAGCGAA
>JAYWGD010000404.1:0-4834 GCA_043778435.1 Myxococcales bacterium
CTTGTTGCCCGATCGCGTGACGGAGCTTGGTGCCACGCGCGACGACGCGGCCGGCGAGGCGTACGACAAGGTGGCCAAGCTCTTGGGGCTGGGCTATCCGGGCGGCCCGATCATCGACAAGCTCGCGCAGTTGGGCGACCCGCGTGCTGTGCCCTTCACAGCCCCGATGCCGCGCTCTGAGGAGTTTAGTTTCTCGGGTCTCAAGACGCAGGTCGCGCGCTATGTGCAGCTACATGGCGGGCCTACAGACGGCGCGCTTGCCGATGTGTGCGCGAGCTTTCAGCGCGCGGTGGTCGACTCCTTGGCCACCAAACTGATGCGCGCTGCCGAGCGCGAAGGCGTGAACATGGTGACCCTGGGCGGAGGCGTCGCGGCCAACAGCGGGCTCGCGGTACGCATCCGGCGCGACGCAGAAGCATGCAATATGCAGGCTCTTATCCCCAGCCGGGCCTCGGCCACCGACAACGCCGCGATGATTGCTTATGCAGGCGCGTTGATGTTCGCCGCAGGTGCGCGCGACGACCTTTCGCTCAGCGCGCACAACCGCACCGCATTTGTGCGCAATACACGCAAAGGCCGCGGCCCCCGATAACACGCTCTAACTGAACAGCCCGCGCAGCTTCTCAAACAGGCCTGGCTCCACGGGTACGACTTTGGTTCCGAAACTCTCCGCCAACTGCTGGAGCAGTCGCCGTTGTTCGTCGTTCAGCGAGGTGGGCACCGACGCCATGATTTGCACGCGGTGGTCGCCGCGATCGCCATTGGGGCTTGGGATTCCTTTGCCCTTGATGCGCAGCACGGCGCCGACTTGCGTGCCCGCCGGCATGCGTAGCGTCCCTTGCCCGCCCAGCACGCTCACGGTGATTTCTGTTCCCAACGCGAGCTCCGGCAGGCCGACCCGCACCGTGCTGACGACGTCGCGGCCATCGCGTCGAAACACCGCGTGCGGCTCGACTTCGATGAGTACATCCAGATCGCCGATGGGTCTGCCGGGGCGCGCAGTGTTGCCAGCGCCAGGAACGCGTTTGGTTTCGCCTCCCTCGATGCCTGGTGGAAGACTGACTTTTAGCGTGTGGTTTTGCTTGGCGACGCCGGCGCCGCGGCATGTTTTGCATGGCGTGCGCACCAGCTTGCCGCGGCCTTTGCACTTGGTGCATTCGCGCTCAACGGCCACGGGGAAGATGCCTTGCTGAAACCGAATCTTGCCTTTCCCATTGCAAACGGGACAGGCGTCCACCTGCGTGCCGGGCTCTGCACCCGTCGCGCTGCAGGGTTTGCAATCGAGGCTGCGCTCGTAGGTGAGTTCTTTGTCGACCACACCGAAGGCCGCCTCCTCAAAGCTCACGCGCATGGTGACTTTGAGGTCTCCCTTGTCGCCGCGCCCCACACCGAACGCGCCCAAGATATCGCCCATGATGCCGTCGATTTGCAGATCGGCCAGATCAACGAAGCCGCCTGCAAAAGGCCCTCCTGCGCCGAACGGCGAGCCAGGCGCTTCGGCCTTGTCGCCAAAGCGATCGTAGGCGCTGCGACGATTCACATCGCTCAGCACTTGGTAGGCGTGGTTCACCTCTTTGAAGCGCGTGGCCGCGGCATCATCGCCTGGATTGCGATCGGGATGGCTCTCCGACGCTCTTTTCCGGAACGCTGCTTTGAGCGCATCGGCATCTGCCGTGCGTGGGACACCGAGGACGTCGTAAAGGTCTTGTGCCATGGTAGACGGGCACGTGTAGCACCGCTTTGGGGCTCAGGGGCGCATGGAGTGCGAGAGCGAGCTGCTGCTGGCGCTTGGTATCCATCGCTTGGCCAGTGCGACGCAAGGCCGCTCCACATAGGTGTGCACAAGATGCGCGATGGCGGTGCTTATGAGCGCCACAAGGGCCACGTCGACAAGCAACGAGCAGTGACGTATCCACACGCCAAATGGCTGCTCGGAGGCCCACAACGCGACGTTAAGTACCACCGCGTGAAAGAGGTACAATCCGTAGCTTCGTACGCCCAACCAACTAAGCCAACTGGCAGCGGGCCGTAGCCACCACAGGCCAAAAACGAAGAGAGCGACGCCGGCCGGGTAGGCGACGCATAGCTTGATGAGCTCCGTACAGCTCATGAGGGGGCAATGCGCGAGAGCGAGACCGAGCGCCGGGAGCAGGCCGCACATTCCCCATGCATAGAGACGTGATGCGCGATGCTGCAATCCGGCCTCGCGCACCCAAGCGCCATAGAAGAACAACGAGACAAATCCCACCATATGAGGCCGTGCTATGCCGGCGAAAAACCCCGGCGTACCGGCGATCTCCGACATGCTCCCGTGCACAAAGAGCAAAGCGCAAGCGAGCATGATGCTTAAGCGAATGCGTGTGGAGTGCAACAATCCTGCGAGATGGAGAATGATGCATAGTGCATAGAATATCCATTCGACGCGCAGCGTCCAGTACGGCCAGAGCGCCGGACGCGCGCCAAAGGTTTGAGGCAACATGGTGGCGTTGAGCCACAACTCGCGCGGCGTAAAGGGCTTGCCCCACAGCCAAAACGCGCTCCATGCACCAGGCACAATAGATAGCCAAAAAGCTGGGTACAAGCGCGCCGCACGCTGCAAGACAAAGCGCGCGGCGCCGCGCAAGCCGGGCGTGCGCAAGCTGGGCGGTACCACGTAGCCACTCACCGAAAAGAACAACGCCACGCCGGCGCGGCCAAAGTCCAATCCCGAGCTCAGTGCGTGGAGCCAGGTCGCGCCTCCGCGCGCGAGAGGGTAGCGAACCATGGCCTCGGAAACATGCATGCAAAGCACAAGCATCGCCGCGATGGCCCGCAGCGCATCAAGCTGGTGCAAGCGTGCGGCAGGCGCTGCAGTGTTTGCGGTCACGGCGTGGTGGGGCTGGTTGCGAAAGCAGGCTCGTGACCGGCGCGACCAAAGCCATGGCGGAGAAGAAGCACAACATAGGCCGCGAGGAGGGTGGTGCGGAGGAGGCTAATCCCATGGACCCAGACATTCAGGTCGGCGAGCTCTACAAAGAGAATCGGAAACAACAACTGAGTAAGCGCGAACGCCGCCCAAAGTGTGGCGGCCATCACCCGTGATCGCGGAGGGAGCAAAGCCGCCGACATCGGCAGTACCCACAACAGATATTGTGGACTGAACACAACGCCCAGAAACGCGAACACAAGCAAGATGCCAATCGAGCTGCTGACCAGCATGCGCGCGCGTTGCGTCGTGTCGGCGCAGCGTGCAATCTGCACGCAACTGTAGGCGCTCATGGAGAGGAGCGCCGCTACAGAGAACAGCTTGGCAAATAGGGTGATTTGCCTGGAGTGGGAGCTCACGACGTTCATGGACCCGAAGCTGAATTCGCGCTGAGCGGGGGCAAGAACACTGTTGTCCCAAAGAGACACGCCAGCAGCCCAAATGGTCTCAATCTCGAGCGGCCGGTTCGCATGGTAGCGAAACATGTCCAAGATCGAGGAGCCGGATACAATCCACACAGGCAAAACGAGCAACAAAGCACCGAGTGTAGCGGCGGTGATGAATCGGAATGCGGCCATCGTGCCAGTGCGGGTGGCGCGATGCGCGGTTGCGACCAAGTAGATGCAGAGTGCAGGCGCTATAAGGATGGGGACCAACTTGGTCGCCACGCCCACGCCCACGGCAAAGCCTGACCACGCGGCTCGTTCTCGCACGGCGGTATAGATGGCGATGACCGCAAGCAGCGCGACAACGGCATCGAAACGCATCGTGCTAATCACGCCTAGAGACAACACCAGGGCAGCCGCCAAGTAGATGTGTTTTGCACGTACGTTCTCGCCGTAGAGGTCTACCCGCAACTTAGAGGCAATCCACAACGCGGCAGACAAGAGCACGCCCATCCAGAGTGAGAACAGAATCGGAAACACGTAAGGTGTGGAGTTGAAGAGCCCGATGGGCAGCACCCACGCCCAAAAACCCGGAGGATACTCAACGCTGTAGTCGCGATATGGAACCAGCGGTGCCTTCGGAACCACCACGGCGGCATGGGGATTGTAGCTGTGCGATCGATCTCCGCGCTTAGAACGATGCTGAATGTCTTGCTCCCACGCAGCAAGCGAGCGCACAAAGTACGGCTGGTAGGGCCGCCCAAGAGCGGCCGAGACATAGGCGGCATACCGCCGCATGTCCCCTTGATCCGAGAGCTGCATTGCTGCTGCGCGTCGGAGCAAGTACGGAACGCCCACCTCGACCTCGGCGAGCAATGGTGGGGCTGCTGGATGCAGCTCGCGCTCGCGGCCTGCGAGCGTGAAAAAGCGGTAGCTGACGACCGCCGTTCCATTGCTTTGGGCGTCCAGCTCTCGCGCCATGTCTTCGCGTTCATCGATGCTCGGGCCAAGATTGAAGACGCCAAATACCACCACGGCCCAAAGCAGCCATGCGCGCCACTGTGAGGGCTTCTGCGCGAACTGACGTGCGCATGCAAGGAGCGAGAGAAGGCGCGTCATGGGGCCTAGTAGAGAAACCCCGGGCGTTGCTTGGACTGGATCTGCCCGGGCGGACCGACGGGGGCCAAGGGGCGCGTGTCCAAAAGACGAATGGAGGAGATGTGTGCGGGGGCCGAGAGCGCGATCTCGTAGTCGTGGAGGCCGGACTTTCCGCACGCCTCCGCGATGCTCACCTCCCAGTTACCAAGGGCGGATTGGTGGGCCGCGCGGCCGCATTCTGTTTTGCCAAAAGCGCTTCGTTGTGAGAGCACGAGCTCGACACTCTCCGGCGAAGCGCTCAGGTTTTGGCCCTCGAACACCATGCGATCCATATGATCCCACTGCGTTGTAAAAACCAGCCGTCCTTGTGAACCGCGGATGCCCC
>JAYWGD010000405.1:0-4827 GCA_043778435.1 Myxococcales bacterium
TGACGTGCTCGACCACATTCGAAAGAGAAAGCAAATTCTCGAGCACGGTGCGCTGTGTGAGGCTGACTTCGACGTCTCGCAGCACCGTGGAAGTGGTGCGCCTCGCCATCGCGCCCGCGCGCCCCGAGGCCGCTTCGTCATCGGCAGGAACGGAATCAAGCACCTCCACAGCCCCTGCAACACGCTCGAGCACAGGCAGCGCGCGAACATAGGCCGCCGCCGCTCCCTCAAGCCCAAACACCGAAAGAGCATCGCGCACATCCGCGCGCAACGTCCCCTCTCCTCGGGTCTCCAAATCGGCGCACAAATCCATGAGCAGCGCCTGGGCCACATCGTCCGATGAGGCCGCCCCCTCCTCGCGCACACGCCTTGCAATCTCCGCGCCAGCCTCCTCGAGTTTGGCGCAAGCTCCGGTGTCTCCCAAGGCGTCGCTTAGAGGCTCGGCGAGCAACGAGGCCTCGCCCACCGACAGCGCCTTCTCCAGCAATTTTGCTGCAACTTCGGGCTCAGCCTCAAACACCCGAGGCAGTCCCCAAATGAGCGCGCCCACCACCCCAGGGTCCATGTCGCGCCGTGCCAGCACTTGCTTGGCGAGCGCCACCGCCGAGGTGGGCGCCACCGCTGCGTAAGCCGCCACCGAGACCGCCGCACGACGCCAACCCGTGGGCCCCGCCGACTCTGAAAGCGCCGACTCCACTTGCACTTGTCCGTGCGCCGTCCAGGGCATCAACAAGCCTCGCGCACTGGCTACATACTTCCACACAAGCGGCTCACGATCGGCAAGCAGTCGCGCCGTCGCCAACTCGATGTTCTGCTCTTCGAACACGCTGAGCGCATGGATATCGCCTTGCTCCGCACGGGTCGCCGCCTCGCGCGCAGCATGCTCAATCAGCCGCGCAGCCATACGTCTTGAGGCCAGGGATCGGGTCGATGCAAGTTCCACCCATTCACGCGCCACCTCCGTGCGAGACAACATCGCAAGAGCCATGGGCCCCACCGCAATGCCGACCGAAAACGGCAACTCGAGCGTCAGCGCCACACGCGCGCGCATGTCGGGGTTCGCCAGCACACGCCACGATCCACGTGCAAATCTCGCGGCCGCAACCGCAAACACTTCGGCGTTGCCATCGCGCACCAGGCTCAACATGCGGCGAGCGACCTCGCGCTGTTCGGGCCCGGCCGGAAGCGCGGCCGCCAGTTCGTAGAGCGCAGAGACCAACTGAGGTGCGCTGAGCCAATCCAAGTCCTCGAACAATCCACTCACACTTGCAGTCTGCACCGATGCTTTGAGGAGCTCCTGCGACGTGCCCTCCAAGCCACCCACCACACCATCGGCCGCCGCCCGGGCAAGCGCCGTGAGTCCCTGCCGCCAAAGCGTACGCCGCTCCTCCAAAGCCACTGCTTGGGAGATCTGCTCAAGCCCACGGGCATAAGAGAGATAGTCGCGCACTGTGCCGAAGGATACCGGGCCCCCCTTGTTTGGCCAAGCCGGCGCTGATAGTAAGCATACATTGCGCGATTTGACGGCAGCGCGGCCTCTCCTAGGCCGCCCCGTACGAACGCCACGAAAGGTCTATTTCCTGTGATTGTTCTCGACACCGTCACCAAACGCTTCGGTCCCAAGATTCTTTTCGAGAATGTCTCGATGCAGTTCGATCCAGGCAAACGCTATGGCCTGACCGGCGCCAACGGTGCGGGCAAGTCGACGCTGCTCAAAATGCTCGGTAGCGACGAGGACACGGACACCGGGTCGATCAACATCCCCGGAAAGCTGCGTCTCGGAGTTCTACGACAGAACCATTTCGAGTACGACGAACAGCGCATCGTCGACGCCGTCATGATGGGCAACAAGGAGCTTTGGTCCGCCATGGCCGAGAAAGAAGTACTTCTCGCCGGCGAGATCACCGATGAGATCGGGATGCGCTTGGGTGAGCTCGAAGGCGTGATCGCGGAGGAAGATGGCTATATGGCCGAGTCCAACGCGGCCGAGCTACTCGAGGGCTTGGGCATTCCGGTGGACAAGCACGAAGAGAAGATGAGCGTGCTCCCCGGCGGCTACAAACTGCGTGTTCTTTTGGCACAAGTATTGTTCGGCAAGCCCGATGTTTTGCTGCTCGATGAGCCTACCAACCACTTGGACTTGGACTCCATCCGTTGGCTTGAGGAGTTCCTCATCAACTACGAAGGCCTGGTCGTCACGGTCAGTCACGATCGCCACTTTCTCAACGGCATCGCCACCCACATCGCCGACGTCGACTACCAAACCATCACGGTTTATGCAGGTGGCTACACCGATTTTATAGAGCAAAAGTACGAGAACCGACAGCGCGCCGAGAGCGCCAACAAGTCGGCCAAGAAGAAGATGGACGAGCTTCAAAACTTCGTCGACCGCTTCGGCAGCCACGCGTCAAAGAGCAAACAAGCGCAGTCGCGCATTAAGCAAATCGAGAAGCTCGAAGTCACCGAGCTCAAGCGTTCCAGCCTCATCCGACCCTTTGTGCGTTTCGAGTTTGAGAAGCCCTCGGGCCGCGATGTGCTGCGTGCCGAAGGCGTCAACAAGAGCTTCAACCAAGAGGACGGCAGCTCACTTCAGGTCTTTAAGAACCTGTCGCTCAACATCAATCGCGGCGACAAGATCGCCATCATTGGCCCCAATGGCGTGGGAAAATCCACGTTACTAAAGCTTCTGACCAGCGCTTACAATGGCTTGGACGAAGAGACGCGCGGCTACACCACGCAGCCTGATGCCGGCAAAATGACCTGGGGTCACGACACCAGCGTGGGCTACTTCGCGCAAGACCACCACGAAGCGTTGGGCCGCACAGCTCAGGGGATGAACGCGTTTCAGTGGCTGTATGGCTTCGACAAACTGGCGCCACAAGAAGAAGTGCGCGGCATCCTGGGGCGACTTCTCTTCACCGGAGATCAAGCGCTCAAGGCCACTTCGGCCCTGTCGGGCGGCGAGTGTGCGCGCTTGCTTTTGGGCAAGCTGGTGTTGCTCAAGCACAACGTATTGCTGCTCGACGAGCCCACAAACCATATGGACATCGAGTCCATTGAGGGTCTGATCGACGGCTTGGAGCTGTTCAAGGGTACCATCGTGTTCGTGGCCCACGACCGTCACTTCGTGTCCAAACTTGCCACGCGCGTCATCGAACTTCGTCCGGGCAAGGACGGCGCCGAGGTCATCGACTACAGCGGCACCTACGAAGAATACCTCGAGCGTGCGGCCTCGTTTGGCAAGCAAAAGCACTAGGCCTTCGTGCTGCGCAACCGGCTTTTCTTTCTCGTTTGCGTGGCAACGCTCCTGGCTCAAGCATGCGCCAAGAGCGTCGCCGTCGCGCCCACAATGGCGATCTCCAAGGACGCCGCAAGTGTGATCTCCCCGGCCGATGCCTATGCAGTCGTTGACGCGCAGTTGACAACCGAAGCCTCGGCGGACTCGGCTCCACCAGAACGCAGCATCGCGGAAGTGGTGCAGCAGTATGTGGCTGCCACACGGCAACGCACGCAGAGGTGCAGGCCAGGTCCTGTCGAAAGTGCATACTACACGGAACTTGAGGGCGACCTCTTGGAGAGCTTGGGTGCGGTTGGCGTGACCCGCGAGGCACAATCGGCCTTTGCCCGTTGCGCGAGTGATCTCGAGACTGCCGGTTGCGGCGCAGAACCCGAAAGCTGCGCGGCAGATGTCGGTGGGAGCCTCGCGGAAAGCTCCCCGTGCCTGCTCGATGCGCAGTGTCAAAGTGGCCGGTGCTTGGGCGCACAGGTGCAAAGCTGCGGTGCTTGCGGCCCCGCGCGGACCGCAGGCATCGATTGCGGCGATGGGACGGGATGCGGCCCTGGGCTAGAATGTGCCAATGCCGCGCAAAGCACACAGGGCGCACAGTGTTTTGCCCGCACAATCTCAGAGCTAGGCGCATCTTGCACAGAAGGACGAGTGTGCCGCGCTGGGTTGCGATGCAACGCCACTACGTCGCGCTGCGAAGAGCTCAGCCCTCCCGGCGGCTCCTGCGCATCGGGAAAATCTTGCGATCAAGCAGGCGCGTTCTATTGCGACACCACATCTGTTTGCGTTGCAAGACCACGAACCGGTGACCCCTGTGCGAACGTGACATGCGCGGCGGGCTTGGTCTGCGACCGCAGCAGCAAGCGCTGCCGTGGGCCACGGAAAGACGTAGGCCTGCAAGCCTCTTGCGAGACAGGCGATGCTTGCGTCCAAGGCCTAGCCTGCAGCCGCGTTGCTGCAGGCTCTACATCCGCGCGCCAATGCCTTGCTCTGGCACCAGTCAATGCAGATTGCACCCGGGCGCTGTGCGGAAGCAACCTTGTCTGCGAGGGATTGCAACAAGGCGCTCCTCGTTGCGTGTCTCGCCTCACGCCCGACAGTTGCCTGCGTTAAGTGAAGTAGAGCGCTTTGGCGTGGTCTACTCTATTTGCTCGTTGTCGCCAGGTGCGCCTGCACGCGAGCCGAGACAGCCTGACCAGTAAAACCAAACTTTTCGGCAAGCACCACATCGGGTGCGCTCGCGCCGAAGTGATCCAGTCCGATGCTAAGGCCCTGATCGCCTACCCACTTGGCCCAAGGCGCCGTGCTGCCGGCCTCGAGCGATACGCGAACGGCTCCAGTCACATGCAACACAGACTGAATGTACTCTGCAGGTTGTGCGGCAAACACCTCTAGACATGGCATGCTCACCACGCGCGCATGCACACCATTCGCGGCGAGCAAATCAGCAGCTTCAAGGGCGGTTCCAACCTCACTGCCCGTAGCCACAAGCACCACCGATGTGGTCGGTCCGCCGTCACGCACCACGTAGCCACCGCGTA
>JAYWGD010000406.1:0-1743 GCA_043778435.1 Myxococcales bacterium
AAAAAGAAGTGACCCGGAAAGGCCGGATGCTGCACCGAGTTCATCTGGCGATTGCTCCGGGGTTTGCGTCTCACTCGCACACCCAACAGAGACAACGAACAAAGCGCACGACGCGAGAGCCAAGCAGAAACGAATTGACCGACCATCTTTTGTTTTCATCGTTTTTTTCCTGAAATATTGATCCAAATGGCAGTGGCGATAGCATGCAGCACACGATAGAAACGCGCAACGTTGGTGATGCAACTTGCGTGGCTGTGCACATAAAAACTTCGTTGGGTTTAGACATCGTTCGTTCGTTTGGTGTCTGCCGGGCGATTCGTGCGCGCCGTACCCAAGCCCAACAGCACAAGCAGCGGCCAGAGATTCGGCAGTGCTCGGCGTGCAAACACGAGGTTAGGCTTCGCGCGGAGGGGCCTTGTCGCGACTCAAAACTTCCGCTTTTAAGGTGGGTTTGTGTGTTGGTATGCAGACTCAAAGACGAGTGCTGGATCTCGGCGCTAACTCCGATGCGGCAGTTTGGCTTTGGCAGCTACCGCATGGCGTGGCCTGCTCTCACACAATATCCGCTCGGTGCTGGAGTGCCGCAATGAGGCGTATGCGCTCTCGTGTATCCTCGAGTTCGATGTACGTGGCCGACCACAAATGCCGCAACGGCGCTGGTCCCGATTGAAGGCTTCGCCTCCGAGCATTGCGCGATACGCTAAGCAAAAATCGAGCTCGATGCTTGGCGTCTGCATGCTTTTTACTTCGTCGAAAATGCAAAATCCTGGCTCGCCGAGACGCGCCACGTCATCTGAAAAAAGTACCTGACGCTTTATAACGCGGGAGACACCCGTCGCTTTAGTCGACGCAATATACACGCCACGAGGTTTCATGACGCGCTTCGCACAGTCCGCAAGGGTCTCCCCGTGCCTATGACGAAACACTGGCCACAGGCGCGGCAAATTTTGTCCGCCAGCTTGAGGGTCTGTTTTTCATAAAAAAGAGGGTTCTTCTTGAAGAACTTAACGCTTCCAGTTCTCTTTGCTGCGGAGCACGAACCACACGGCCGCAAGCGCGGCCAACGCAAGCACCAGGGCGCTGGTAAGCAGCAGCACGTTGGGGCTCACCGGCGTCGTGGGTGCCGCGCCCGTCGTTGCCAACTCGCCGTTCATTTGGCCACCACCGGCGTGACGCTGAGCAGCTCTACATCAAACCTGAGCCCTGCCTTGCCAGGGATCTTCGGAGGCGACCCCGCCTCGCCATAGCCCATTGCAAACGGGATACCGAGCGTGCGTTTGCCGCCTACTTTCATGCCCTTCACTCCTTCGTCCCAACCCTTGATGACTTCGCCCTTGCCGAGCGTAAACTCGAAGGGGTCTTTGCCCACAGAGCTGTCGAACTGCGTGCCGTTCATCAAAGTGCCTGTATAGTGCACTTTCACTTTGTCGCCAGTATTGGCAAAGGCGCCGGTGCCTACCACGCTGTCGGTGGTGACCAGTACCGCGGGCCCTGGATCAACGGGCGTTGCCGGCGCAGGCTTGTAGGTAGAGCCCGTCTGCTCGGGCGCAGATTTGGAGCAGGCTACGGCCGCAAGAAGCGACAATGAGAAGAGAGCCACGTGCATGTTGCGCATGGCCCTCTTGCTACCTTGGAATGACCCATTCGGGCAAGCCGCTGTTCGCTTTCTACGCGACGCGTGCGCGCAGTGAGGCATCGACGATGCGCGCACCAGCCTCCGCTTCGGGGATGCGCAATTTGGCT
>JAYWGD010000407.1:0-1740 GCA_043778435.1 Myxococcales bacterium
GCCTCCCAAAGTGGGCGCTGATACTCCGGCCGCAACCAGCGAATATGGCCGCGCTTCTCCTCTTCCGCGCGCTCGTGGTTCAAGTCGACCAAGCGATGCAAAGTCTCTTCGTCGCTCAAGCTTTGCGTCCAGCCGTAGGCCTCGAACACGGCGGCGTCCAAGTCGTCGTGAATCTGCTTGAGCGTGCTCACCAAGCCCTGCTCATGTATGGGCCGCTCCTTGTCGGTGAGCGCGCGCCCCGCACGCAGCGCCTCGAGCACATTGTACATGCCCGTGATGGTGAGTGCAGGATGCAACGATTGCTGCCTCTTGCGATGCGCATCGAGCCGCTCGCCCAAGTCGCGGATGCGCTGGCGTAGCGCTTCGGGCGGATCTGGGAAAGGGAACTGATCGAAGCAGATGGAGTTGTTGTAGGTCAGGTCGTTCGCCACCCCATGCGAGCTGCCAACAGCAATTGCCCAGGAGACGTGAACGCGCGAGCTGAGCACTCCGAGATGAACAGCATCGTCGGATGCGATGGCAACGACCTTTGAGTCCGGCAGGACATCGCCATCCAAAAACTGAAATACGAAGTGCTTCGCCGTTCTGCAGATCGCAACGTACCGCGTCAGCCCTCCAAGCGCAGCGCGCATTTCGGGCCGGGAACGCTCGTGTAGCCACCATTTCGTTCGCCGTCCGACGTCGCTATCAGCGTCACGCTCCGGTTTAACGGTGGTAAGAACATGCTGATATGAGTGAGGGAATTGGTATCGCGCTTCTTCCTCACTTCGTCCAAAAAAGTCGATCACATATACATTTCGCGATTCCTGCATGAGGTCTCGCCCGCCTAGATATGACCTTGTGGCTGCTCGTTCACTGAACCTCGTCGCGTCAACAGCATTGACTACAAAGCCAGAGTTGTAGGGTTTTATGCCCATAAAGGACAGGTCAAGAGCAGCTTCTAGCCCCCCGCAATTTGTCCAATTCGCACCGATCGAGAAATCAGAGTTGATGCGCCCTAACCGCACGTCGAGCTCCACTGCGACTGCGCCGCTCGCTTCCGACCTTTCGCGAACAACAGAGCAAAGCCGACCTTCTCCCCGTTCTGATGCGAACACGCCAATGGCAACTCGAACTGCTGCGCCATGTGCATCATCCACCCAAGGATGATCCGGCACTGCGAAGTCAATGCGAACCCTGTCAGAAAATGCTTCAACGACCTTGCGGTTCAAGCTTTGCGTGATGCTGTTCGTGGTGATGAGCCCAGCTCGCTTGCACCTCCCACCAACAAGTAGTCCACATGCAACATGCACCCAATACATGACAAAGTCCGAGCCATCGCTCATGCTCGGATACGCGCGGCGCAAGGCTTCTACATACCCATCGCCGAGCTCGTCGCGCTGTCGTGCATTGCCCAAAAAAGGCGGATTCCCCACAATAAAGTCCGCTCTCGGCCACTCCGCCGCGCGCGCGTTCGGGTAATCCCAAATCGCAATTCGCGCTCTGTCGTCGGGCACCTGCTTGCCCGTCACGGGATGCGTCTTTGTGGTCTTGCCGTCCCAGCGCGTGACGGGCTCGCCACCTGAGTCCACTCGCGCGACCGGATCGCCGTCCCACGTGAGCAGTGCGTCGCGGCACTCGATGTTGCCAAAGTCTCGGAGCACCGGATCGTCGACCACGCCGGAAAGGCCCCGATGCCGAAACTGCCATTGCAAGTAGCCTAGCCACAGCACCAGCTCGGCGATGGGCTTGGCGCGCGGG
>JAYWGD010000408.1:0-1737 GCA_043778435.1 Myxococcales bacterium
CAGGCGCCACGACCAGAACTCCATGTTTCACCGTGCGTTGCTCGCATGCCTACGAGCGCCGCCACTCACTCGGAAGGTCCTATGTGCATAGGCAGGCAATCGCCGTTCACTCCATTGCAAACTCCGTGATTTCGCGCATAATGCACGAGTGATCTCAGATTCTTCCATGACGCGGTGCCGCAGAAACGAGTCGGGTGTTGCCTTGTATGTGGCGTTGCCGCTGGCCTTTTTGATGATTGGTGCAGCTTGGAGCATCGTCGGGTTCGGCGATTTGGTTTTGTTTCGAACACGCGGTCAGGAAGCCGCCGATGCAGCCGCACTTTCGTCGGCCGTCACGCACGCACAAGGAATGAATTTGATCGCCGCGTTGAATGTGGCCATGATTGCTCTGACCGGGACCTACGTGGCCATGCGCTACTTGGCAGACATTATAAACATCCTGCTGGGCATCAATCGCAGTGGCTTTGGTAATACCGGCGGCAACTTTCGAGAAGATCAGGACGCGGGGCGTTTCCGGAGCTCGATGTTCAACCCCTCGGCCTTGGGCTATCAACAGGCAGATGTGCTTACTGGCACATGCGGTAGCGATTCCGATCCTTATTGCCCCGACCGCAGCAACGCGCAGAAGTCTAGCTGCGCCACGAAGAACAAAACATTCGGTACCAACGCCGACGGCACTGTCCGAAGCTCATGTGATGTCTCAAAGCCCTTGTCGGCCGCATTTTGGAAGTTGGCGGGCGGCCCGCTGAAGACCGATGTGAACGGGAAAATGCTGGCGATGTTCGAAAAGAACGTGCTTGGCGAGGCCATGAACGGACTGTCAACGATGCAGATGACGCTGCAGCGTGTGCAGCCGATGGCAGCCTTGGCCAATTCCATTTTGGTGACGGACAAGCTGAATTTGGGTGGCATTGGCGTGGGACTGAGCAGCGCGCTGTTGATCCCTCGCGAGTCGTCGGCATTGCGGGGAGGGAAGCGCACTGGACTGCCCGTCAACGCCACCCGACCCAAGTCCGCCCTTTGTGAGATGTTTGGACGCAGCGCCGCCGATGTCGCGATCCGTTCGCCTGACCGCGTTCCCGCACCCAGCAGCGTGCGCTTGGGCGCAATGCCGCGAATTTGGCCAGTACTCTATCGGCAAGACCCGCGAGACCGCTTTTGCGCCGATCGCTTTTTGCGCACCGACTTTGGCACCGCTGGGCGGCCCAACCCCTCCGTGTTTTGGAGCGCTCGTGATGCGGTTACCCGCGAAAACCACGGGCCCAAAATGGTGTTGTCGCAGGTGAAGGGCATCCAGAACGGCGGCGAAGGATTTCAGGTGTTTGGCGCTATGACCTTACGCCCCAAAGACAGCATGACGGACAAAGCGATGGCGGGTCTTGCGCTGTCCCAGCGTGTGTTTCGCAAAGGCCCGCCACTGAGCGACACTGCGCCCACCACGGTGAGATCTTACGTGGCGCAGGCGGAGTTCTATCTGGAGTGCGGGGATGGCGACCCCGGCACTGGAACATGGAGCTCACCTGGGTGCAACGGCAACAACATGGGTGCATACCGCATGAATTGGCGCGCCCGCCTTCGTTGGTTGGACACCAATTTGATGGCCGTGATTTTAGCGGGCAGGGCGGTGGGCGAGCTCGATCATTGGATAGACAAATCCCCAGATGCGCTCACGATGTCCAGCCCTGGAGGAGCGACCATGCGTGTCCTGCCAAGCACGCTTATAGAGAAGTTGATGCC
>JAYWGD010000409.1:0-4802 GCA_043778435.1 Myxococcales bacterium
TTTTTTTGAGCCTAGCAATGGTTCTCGTCGGTCTTCAGATCGATGCAAGAGCCCGAACATAGGTTGGAGCGTTCGCCGCTACACGTGGGCGATACGGCGACACATGCGCCGCGATCGCATATGTTTCCACTTGGACAGCGCGCGCCGCAACGCGTGTTGCCAGGCTTCCGGAACATCCGCCAGCATCGACGCCCAGCGCGCCTCCGGTATCTGCAATGAAGATCGCACCAGCATCCGTGAACGACGCGGCGCCATCGCGTGCGAGCGCGGCGTCGAGGTCTCCCTCGGCGGCTGCACCGCGAATCTGCACGCTGCTGCACGATGCCAAAACGCACACGCTGGCAACAGGAGCGAACAACCCAAGGACACGTAGACGAAAATCCACGCTTCGACGATTGCATACCGCATGTAAGCTCGCCATCTGAAGTGCACCAGAATCACAACAAAAGCCAGCAAGGCCAGAAAGTTTCCCTTCTGACCTCGCTGGCTTTTGGAACATTGGCCCCCTACTGCGGGAGCTTCAGCTCACTTCTTCTTGGCGTTTTCGCTGTCCCAGGCCTTGACCTCATCATCCGTCTGGACGTTGAACTCAACGCGGCGGTTCTGACGGCGACCCTCGTCGCTGCCGTTGTCGGCGAGCGGCTTGTCTTGGCCGTAGCCCTTGGCGCGGAACATGCTCTTGTCGAAGCCCTTGGCGGTGAGCCACTTGGAGACAGCATCCGCACGGCCTTGGCTGAGCTTCTTGTTCGATGCGGCGTTGCCCTTGCTGTCGGTGTGACCTTCGATGAGCATGTGCTTCACATCGGGGTTGTCCTTCAACACCTTGGCGATGGCTTCAAGCACTTCGGTGTTGTCCTTGGACTTGTCGATAGCGGCCGAGCCGGTCTTGAACTTCACCTGGTCAAGGATAATGATCTTGGAACCTTCTTTGCGCGCCTTGGGGCAGCCGTTGCGCTTGGGGTCTGCGTCTGCAGGACCTGCGGCGTCTGGACAGGCGTCCTTGTCGTTCTGGATGCCATCCTTGTCGCGGTCAGAATCCGGGCAGCCTTGCAGCGACACAGGACCTGGAACTTGTGGGCACTTGTCGTCGGCATCAAGAACACCGTCGTTGTCGCTGTCGCCTGGGCAGCCGTTCTTCTTCGGATCTGCATCCGCGATGCCCTTGACGTCCGGACAAGCGTCCTTGTCGTCGGCAATGCCGTCGCCGTCCTTGTCGGCTGGGCAGCCGTTCTTGGCTGGGTCTTCCGAGGCCGAGCCCGCAACCGCTGGGCAAGCGTCAACGTTGTCGTAAATGCCATCGCCATCGGCGTCCGCTGGGCAGCCGTTCTTCTTCGGATCTTCCGAAGCAACGCCCGCGAGGTTTGGACATGCGTCCTTGTCGTCAGCGATGCCGTCCTTGTCGGCGTCGAGCGACGCCACTGCACCTGCAATGGCAGGGCTCCACTCGAGATTGCCGAGCAAGCGCGCTTCTGGCGACCCAAAGCCACGGTTAATGCCCATGCCGGCGCCGAGGCCGAGGCGAACATCACCGGTGGTGTAGTGGGCCCCCAAGAGAGCTTCAAGCGGGCTGGTCCTCACAGCCTGGAAAGCGCCAGTGAAGGTCTTGTCGGACGAGTTGACGACAGTGCTGCCATAAACCTCGGGTCCGATGAGGAAGTTGCCGGTCTCGCCCAAGCGCAAACCGACGGAGGCTGCATAGCCGAACTCGGAGCCCAAAGGCTGCTCGCCGAAGCTGCCTTCTTTGGCGCGATAGATGTAAGATGCACGGGCAGCCCACACGAACGAATCGATCTCGCCCGCCAAGAGAAGGCGGGGAGCGACGCGGAACTCGCCGTCACTGTTGTAGTTCGCTTTTTCGCCTGTGGGCAGCCAGCCCTGAGCGCCAATGGCCAAACTAAATGCGCTCCGGTACTCGCCAAGAAGGCGAACATCCAAGCCTACGCGTAAGTCGCCGATGGCCTGCTCATCTTTCGGGGAGTTATAGAGGGTGGTAACGCCATTGTTGGTGAGCTGGCTTCGATTACCATCATTCCAGACGGCGACGGGCAGGTTCACGCCCAAACGTAAGCGCTCGAATAAAACGAGCGAGCCACCGACGTGAATGTTGGCTTGGTTGCGAACCACCGACGAACGCAGTGAGTCGTCCCGATTGTAGATGACGAGCGGGCGGTACGAGTAATCGGCCACAATGCCCAATGCAGGGCGCGCTTGGCCGCGGAAGTCCAAGGACTCCAGTGCGAACCACTCGCTGCCACGCTCAGAGGGCTCGAAGCGATTGACCGCAAAGCCTTCGCTGGTGGTGACGGTTTGGGCGTGAGCCGCGCCGCTAAAGCCGGCGACTGCCGCAAATACAAAACGTGAAAGGAGTTGTTTCTTTTTCATCTTCCTGTCGGTGGTTGAGGGGATCGCATGGATGCCTTCGCATCCTAATTTGACCGGGGGAACATTGTGGTTCAAAAAGAGCCTGATGGGGGTTCGAACAAAGCCCGAAGAACCCCAGAACGTCGCGAGTGTCGGCTCCAGAGCGCCGAGCGTCAAGTTAAGTGACGGGGAATCGACCTATTGCCGGGTGCGCGTGCGGGCTACACCACGCCGACGCGGACTCAAGCTCTGTGTAAGTTGCACCAATTGCCCGCACGCGGCTTGGGCATCCCGCCCCCGCGAGTAGCGAATCGTGGCCAAACACCCTCGTTCGCGGAGCCGTTGCACGAAGGCTCTCAAGCGATCCTCTGCAGGCTCACCGAACAGCGCACCCTCGTACGCATTGAACGGGATCACATTCACATTGTGTTTGAGACCCGTCGCAAAATCCGCCAAACGGTCAGCATCCTCGTCGGTGTCGTTCTCGCCAGCGAGCGCCACATATTCGAGCGTGAGCTTCTCGTGCGGACGCAACGGAAAGCGCTGCAGCGCTTCGCGCAATGATGCCAGGCCCCAAGTTTTTGTGACGGGCATGGTCCGGGCGCGCGCCTCATCCGTGGTGGCGTTGAGGCTCACGGCCAGGCATGGGCGCACGGCAGCCTCCGCAAGCTTGTCGATGCCCGGTACCAACCCGGAGGTGGAGACCGTCATGCGGCTAGGCGCGATGCCAAGGCCGTTGGGATGAGCCAAGACCTCTACCGCGCGCAACACCTCGGGTAGATTGTGCAAGGGCTCGCCCATGCCCATAAAGACGAGCGTCACCAAGCCCAAATCCTTGGGGCCAAGCAAGTCCAAGGCAAGCAATACCTGACTGACGATCTCGCTCGCGGTCAGCTGACGAATCAGACCCATCGTACCCGTGTGACAAAACGTGCAGCCCATCGCACATCCAACCTGACTGGACACGCACAACGTGACCCTGGGCGTGCGCACGTCACGAGGCATGTGCACGGTCTCCACTGCTTGGCCATCCGCAAGCATCACCACAAGCTTGGTGCTTCCATCCGCGGACTCGGCAACGCGGGCCACCTCCGGCAGTGTAAAGTCGAACTGCGACTGCAGCAGCGCGAGTGCCTGTTTGCCCATGTCGGGCACGCCGCGCCCGAGCCAAGTCCCTGCACGTTGCACACGACCGAACAAATAGCTCGCACTGTTGCGCCCCGAAAAAGGCGCGAGATCGCCCGGCAACAAGCTGTAAACATTCGGACGTGGACCCGAAAGTGCGCCGATGTTGGAGAGCGAGGGCCGCTCGCTCAACGAAGCACGATCACGGGGATCTTAAGCGCCAGCTTCTCTTTACCGCGTGTAATCTGCACGCCTGCAACCTCACCCGCGGCGTGCGCATCCATCGCCACATACAAGTCGTCGCACGACGATACCTTTTTGCCATCCATCTCGACGATGGCATCGTAGGTCACCCCGCCGGCGCTACGTACGGGGTTTTTGAGACCAGCTTTGCCAGCGTTTCCATTGGGATCCAGGTTTTTGATGGCGCAACCTTTGACGTCCAAACGACGCGCCAGATCAGGCGAAAAAGGCTCGAAGCCGAATCCAAGCAACTGCGCTTTGCCCGTGGTGATAATCTGCGGAACGGCACGAGAGATTGCGCTCACAGGCACTGCAAACCCGATGCCCGCGGAGCTGCCGCTCTTCGAAAAAATCATCGTATTCATGCCAATAAGCTGGCCAGAAGAATCGAGCAATGGCCCCCCTGAATTGCCAGGATTGATGGCTGCATCGGTCTGGATCATGTCTCGGATGGGGCGGCCCCCAATGCCCGTCGGAGAGCGACCGAGCGCGCTAATCACACCGGTGGTGAGCGTGTTGTCGAGACCAAAAGGGTTGCCGATGGCCACGGTTTTTTGGCCCACCTCGAGCTCCATTTTGGCTGGAACATGCACGGGCCTGAGCGTCTCGGCGGGCGCCTCGATCTTGAGCACAGCGACATCGTGCAATTTATCGATTCCGATCAACTTTGCCGGAAAGCTCTTCTGATTTGGGAAGGTGACAGAGAACGACGTGCCGTCCTCCACCACGTGAAAGTTTGTCACAATGTGCCCTTTAACGTCCCAAACAAAGCCAGAGCCCGCGCCTGCAGGGACCTCTTCTTGTTCGCCAAAAAAGTCTTGCACGACGCGGTTCTGGGTCACCGAAACAGTCGACGGCGACACGTCTTTAAAGATGCTCGTGGTGTTGCGCTCGTCCTCCGTCCGCGCGCCAGCAGAAAGTGGGGCGATTGCAGCAATGGTTGCCAGAGGTGCAGCCGCGAGGGCCGCCTCGGGCATGGCCAAGACCGCCGCACTGTTGTTGCTATGCGCCGAGGCTTCGGTCATGCGCTGGCACGCTGCCGCAGTGAGCAGCGCCAAGCCGGAGAGCGGGAG
>JAYWGD010000410.1:0-1735 GCA_043778435.1 Myxococcales bacterium
CTATTTTGCGCGTCCCGAGGCGCCGCGTGCGTTGATGCTGCCTGCAGGGCAGGGACCCGTTTTTGCCGACATGATGCACGCCTTGATCGATGAGCTTGCTGGTGAAGTGATCGATGCTGCGGAATCGGATCGCGTTCGCAAGCGTCAAGCCGAATTGGTGCGCGGTTTTGAGGAAAAGACGCGCGCGCGTTTGAGCGCGCTTGAGGAGGCGGCCAAGGGCCTGGGCTTCTCGGTGAAGAGCGGTCCAGGTGGCTTGCAGACGCGCCCCGTGCTGCACGGAAAACCGCTTACACCCGAGCAATTTACGGCGCTCGATGCGGGTACCAAGCGGTTTTTTAACGAGGCAGAGGCGGCACTCGCAGCGGAGGTAGAGCGTGCTGCGACGGCCATCCGCGCGGAGAACATGCGGTTCGAAGAGGCCCGCGATGAGGCGTTGGGCAGGGCCGCATCCGAGGTAATCGCGAAGGCGGTGATTAAGCTGAAAAAGAAGTGCGCGGGCTATGGTGATTCAGCGCTCGCGTATTTGGACGAGGTGGGTGTGGCGCTGACGCGCGACTGGGAGGACTTGGTGACTCCTGACGACAGGCCCAGCGACGAAGACAGCGACGACGAAGGGGAGGAAGACCCCGAGCAAGCGACGAGGCTTCGTCGATTTCGCATCAATGTCTTTGTGACGCGCGGCAAGGACTGGTCGCCCGTCGTGCATGAGGCCATTCCCAATTATGCCAACCTGTTTGGCTACTTGGAGCGTCGCATGCGCTTTGGCGCACTGCTTACCGATTTTACGCGTGTGCGTGCAGGCGCGCTGCATCGCGCATCGGGCGGCGTGTTGGTCATTCGCGCCCAGGATTTGCTCACCGATCCAATGATCTGGGAGCGGCTCAAACGCACGCTACGTGATGGCCAGGTCAGCCCCGAAGATCCCACAGGCCCGATGGGGCTTTATGCCACCACGTTGCGACCTGCGCCGGTGCGCGTGGATGTGCGTTTGATGTTGGTTGGTTCGCCCTCCACGTATGGGGCGTTGCTCGACGCAGACCCCGATTTCGCAGCGCTGTTTCGGGTCAAAGTGGAGATTGATGGACAGGTGCCTCGCACGGCCGAGAACGTGGCCAAGCTCGATGCGCATGTGTGCAAAATTGCGGCTGCTTCCGGCGCTGCACCCTTGTCTGTGGAGGCGCGCGCAGAGTTGATGTCTTATGCCAGTCGCCTTGCGGGCCGTCGCGACAGGCTTAGCTTGTCGGTGTCGCCGCTCGAAGAGACAGCCGTGTTTGCTGAGGCTACCGATGGCACGGTGTCGCGAGATGAGATCGTGCGCGCATGGTCCGATCGCCGCGATCGCACTGGCGCGGCAGAGCGAGAGTTCCGCGACTTGATTCGGTCTGGCGAGATCGTGATCGATGTAGATGGGGCGCGTGTAGGTTGCATCAATGGCCTGAGCGTGTTGTCGACGGGAGACGTGGAATTTGGCCAACCCGTGCGCATTACAACCATTGTGGCGCTAGGCCGTGAGGGGCTCATCGATGTGGAGAGGGAGGCTCAGTTGGGCGGCAGCATTCACACGAAGGGGATGGCCATTTTGCGCGGCTACTTGTCGCGATTGTTTGGTCAGGAGCGCCCGATTAGCTTGCGTGCTCAGGTGGCTTTTGAGCAATCCTACGGCGAGATTGATGGCGACAGCGCATCGGCGGCCGAGCTTTTTGCCTTGTTGTCGTCGCTCGCCGATGTGGGAATC
>JAYWGD010000411.1:0-1733 GCA_043778435.1 Myxococcales bacterium
GCATCGACCCATGCTGTTGGCGGGCACGTTGCAGGGGTTACAGCCGCCGCAATGGTTCACATCGGTTTGCAAATCGAAGCAGACTCTGCTTCCGCACAAGTCTCTGCCCGCACCGCAGCGCGGAGTGCCGCCCACGCAGGTCCCTCCACTGACAGCTGCTTTGCAAGCCCCGCAGTGGTTCACATCGGTTTGCAGATCCACGCATTTCGCGTCGCAGATGTCCCGCCCGGTTGCGCAGCGCGGCATGCCCGCCACACAGGTTGCGCCGCTCACGTTCACGCCACACGCGCCGCAGTTGGCAAGATCGCGATCCAGATAGGTGCATGCTGCACCACATGGAGTGCAAGGTTCCACGCTCACTGTGGCCACGGCTTTGCGCGCCCCTACCTGGGTGCCAGAACTGGGACCTGGGGCCTCGAAGCTGAGCTCCACGGGCGGATCGCTTTGGGCGTCGAGCTCAAAGGCCAAGAGCCATCCGGTGTAGCTGGCGCCGCCTGAGAGTGAATCGGCAGGGCTTGGGATATTGCCGCTCACCCAAAGTGATTTGCTGGCGTCCGTGAGGATGCTGGGCGGCTTAAGCAAGCCGCTTTGCACCTTGAGCTTGAAGGAGAGTGGATTGAGCAGCACGGCTTGTCCGCCTTCGCCGTTGGCGAGGCTCACAGCCAAGTACAAGGTGTCGGGCTTGCTGCCTGTGCGGCTCTGACGGGCCGCGTCAACCCTCAGCGAGAGCTGCCCAGGGATTGCCGTGAGTGGAGGGGCCACCGTGCCGCCGTCGGAGGCTCCGCTGCCATCCGTGGTGCTCGTTGGGGAGCCACTGTTGGTGGGGCTGACGGAGCAAGCCGCCAGCACGAGTGCCGCGGAAAGGACAGAGGTGATGAGTAGGCTACGGGTATTCATGGTGTTCCTATGGGATTGTCGCGTGCCACGCGGATCCGTCACGAGCTGACACACATTGTTTACCGTGCTGTGTGTTTGCAGGTGGTTCTGCTGCGAGGCAGTATCGCAAGCTACTGGCTGTAGTGCAAGGTGGTGCCGTCCTTGCCGACGGCCCAGATGTCGCTCTCAGAAGTGCCCCAGACGCGATTGAGATCCTTGTACTGAATCACACGGAGCAGAGTTTCGGACCAGGCGATACCATTCCAATGGAAAATTCCGGCCCCCACGCTCCAAACGTTGTCCTTGCTGGTTCCCCAAATTCCACGCAAACACATCGGCGCTTGTCGGGTCCAGGCCATCCCATCAAAGCGCACCACAATGTCACAACCAACGGCCCAAACATCGGACGACGCACTTCCCCAAACTCCCGAGAAGCTGCTGTACGTGACAAATGCCAGCACGATGGAGCTCCAAGAGGTCGTGTTGCCGCTCGTCACGCCATGCATGATGGCGACGTGTGCGGTATCTGGGCCCCAGCCTACGGCCCACACGTCGCCCGGAGAATTCCCCCATACGTCCAAGAGACCTGGAGACCCCGGTACCGTGTGAAACCCACATTTGAGAGACGCTGACGAGCAAAGGAACGTGGTGCACGTAGCCCACGCCTAGGACCGTGTCCCCATATCCCCACACAGCCTCCGAGCTGATGGGTTGGGATGAATTGACGAGGCTCCAGCGAACGCCATCCCAGTGTAAAGTCACTCCTGGATTTCCCTGTCCGCCGTCGCCTCCCACAGCCCAGACGTCCGAAGGTGAAGAACCCCAAATCCCATTGAGGGTCGAGGTCGTGCCGGAGG
>JAYWGD010000412.1:0-4796 GCA_043778435.1 Myxococcales bacterium
TCCGGCCCCAATGAATGCATTGCGCATTCATTGGGGCCCTGGCGCGCGTGAGGTTCTGAACGCGCTGAGCGCTTTGCTTAAGTCGTGGTACGTCAGACCTTGATGAGCGTCAAAGCCTGCCCGTTTTGCAAAGAGGTGTACGCCACCAGCGAGGGTGTGGAATGTCCCGTGTGTGGTTTGCGTTTGGGGCCGTTGTCAGTCGCGACCGAAAATCCAGATGTAGCGGGTAGCGCCCTGCTTGCGCCGATCAGCATGACCGACATGCGCTACGGCCGCGCATGGATGTTGCTGGCAAGTGTGTCCGGCATTGTGTTTTTCCTGATGCCTTGGGTGCGCGAGGTATTTCCCTACGAAGTCGATTTGAGCGGATTCGACATCGCGCAGCGCACGTGGGCCGGATGGATGTGGGGGCCCCTTGTGGCGTGGATGGTGCTGCAATCTGTGGTCGTGTCGCGAAAGTCGCGCATCGACATGTTGCGCGCGCGTGCCCCGTGCATGGTGCTCGCGGTGTTGCCGATTGTTGCGGTCTACATGATTCATGCACACCCACCCCACGACGAGGCCATCGGGATGCGCATCCAATGGGGCTGGGGCATGTGGGCAGAGGCTGGCTCTGGCGTGTTCGCACTTTTAACATCGCTGCGTTTTGGAAAGGAGCAATGGTGGAAATGAGTCACTCTGTGAAGAGACGTGTGCGCATTTCACTTGCGTCCGTGCTGTGCGCGTCCGCGCTTGTGTTTGGGCTTAGCGGTTGCTTTGGCGCTCCCGGTTACCGTGGGGCCAAGAGCGCCCACTTTGACGGCGAAGCGTTTTACAACACGCCGAAGATCGCGTTGCCGGGCTTAGGCAAATTGCTGCGATGGAAGCTCGCCGGACACGACATTCCGTGGACGGACAAGCGCGACGTCCCCGCGCCTACCAAGCCCGAGGCCAACCCTCAGGTGCCAGTCCGTGCAACCTTCATCAATCACGCCACCGTGCTTGTGCAAATGGGTGGATGGAACGTGCTCACCGATCCTGTGTGGTCGGAGCGCGTGGGGCCCCTGTCTTGGGTGGGGCCCAAGCGTCAGCGCGCGCCCGGCGTACGCTTCGAAGACTTGCCGCGCATCGATGCGGTTCTCATCAGTCACAGCCACTACGATCACTGCGATGTGCCCACGTTGCGTCGCTTGCAAGAGGCGCATCACCCGCGCATGTTCGGGGGACTTGGCACGGCAGCGATGCTGGCCGAGCACGATGTGTTGAACGTAACCGACATGGAGTGGTGGGAGACTCTGACGCTCAAGGATGCACAACGACCTGAGATTTCATTGGCGTTTGGGCCCGCTCAGCACTGGTCCAATCGCAGCATGTCGGATGTGAATACGGTGTTGTGGGGCAGCTACCGATTGGCGAGCGCGGGCAGATCTGTGTACTTTGCGGGCGATACCGGATGGGGCCCGCACTTCGAGGCGATCCGCAACGCATGGGGCGCGCCTGATCTGGCATTGCTCCCGATTGGCGCATACGAGCCGCGTTGGTTCATGCAGGCGCAGCACATCGGTCCAGACCAAGCCGTGGCCGCGCACCAAGCTTTGGGAGCAAAGCAAAGCATGGCCATCCATTGGCTCACCTTCGACCAATCCGACGAAGGTCAGTACCAACCCGCTGGCGAACTTGGCGTGGCGCTCGGCGCTGCAAAGCTTCGTCCTGAAGCGTTCGTAGCGGTCGAAAATGGCGGGTTTGTTGACGTGAAGTGAGGCACGCGGTGACCTGAGAGCCTCACAAAGCAAAGCACCTCCCCTCGAAAGAGGGGAGGTGCTTTGCTTTGTGAATGAGACTCTTGGAGGAGTCTCATTCACAGGACTCAGAGAACGACGTCTTTGAGGTTCTTGAGCGCAGAGACCTTGATGCGCTTCGACGCAGGCTTGCCCTTGATGGTGATGCTCTCGCCGGTGGCTGGGTTCTTGCCTGGGCGGTCCTTGGTGGCGGCCTTCTTGACAACCTTCACCTTGAGGAGGCCTGGGAGAACAAACTCTCCTGGACCGCGGCCGCTGAGCTCGCGCTTGATGACGTCGAACAAGGTGTCAAACACCGAGTTGACGCTCTTCTTGTCGAGCTCTGCCTTCTCGGCGATGTCAGCGATTACTTGGGCCTTGGTCAAACGCTTCTTGGCAACGGACATGGTTCTAACTCCTTGAGAATTTCCGAGATTTCGGCTTGTGCACTGCGGTGTAAGCTCATGAATCCGAGCTATTTACCGCTTCATTCACATGGCTATCTGCAACGAACACATCGTTCAAGCAAAAAAGATCAGGGAATTTTGCACTTTCCCTCACACGCGTTTTGCCGTTTTGGGCTTGACCTTGATGCCAACCACTGGCTTGTGCGCGCTCACAGATTTCTCAATGCTCACACACTTGGCACAAAGTTCATCGGTGCGCGCGCGCATCGCCGCATCCTTTTTCTTGGTGTCGTGGTCCCAACCTAGCAAATGCAACGTGCCATGTGCGAGCAGCATGGTGAGCTCATCCATGAGTGTTTTTCCTGCCTCGCGTGCTTGTCGCTCTGCGGTCTCTACCGACACAATGACGTCGCCCAACTCCCTGCCCGCCATCTCCGAAAACTCACCTTCGCGCAGCGCAAACGCAAGCACATCGGTGGGCTCGTCGTAGCCACGGTAGTTCTTGTTGAGCGCGCGAATTTCGGTGTCGCTTGTGAGCACCACGCTCATGCTGGAGCGCGCATGCCCCAGCTCGCGCAACAAAATGCGCATGCGTTTCGAGACCTCGGTGCGGGTGATCTCGCGTGGGAGCTTGGTGTTGACCAATAGGGTATGCGCCATACTCGGCGCTTTATCAGCTCTGCCCGCTCGCAGGGCAGTGAGATCAAAAACTTGGCCGCGGGCTGCGCGTAGAGGCATCACTCATACCTATGAGCGCAGTCATCTACGTGGGACCCGAACGCCGCAGCCAGCGTGTGTACATCACGCGCCACACGGAATATTTTTTTCAAGGCGCGCTCTGCGTCAGCGTGCGCGATCGCCAAACGGGTCGCGTGCTCCCGGGCCATATGGCGGTTCGTCGACCCATCGAGAAGGCCATACGCTTTTCGGCCGACGGCCGCGTCACCGAGGCGCGCGATCTGCCCGACATCGGCGACTGTCTTTACTTTTCGTACGACGGTCGTGAGCTTATCACGAGCCCCATTGAGCAGATCTCACGCACCGAACGCGATCTCGCGCTTCAGTTCTCCGCCGTGCTCGACCAAAGCGCCTGAACCGCAGGACGCCCGTTGTCGGTGCATCCATTTCTGCTTCCTGTCTCGCTTGAGGAGATGGATCGTGAGCCCTTACGCACGCGACGCTTGGTCTTGCGACCGTTGCGGCACAGCGACGCTCATGCGCTGTGGGACATCTTGGCAGACCCTGTGGAGCGACGGCATCTGGGCCAGTGGCTTTCTTGGGTAAAGTGGACGCAGCAGCTGGGTGATTCGGAGACGTTTGCCGCAGGCTCTGTGCAGGAATGGGACGACCGCCGCGCGTACAGGTTCGCGGTCACGGAGGCCGGCGATGTCATTGGCATGGTGGGGCTCGAGCAACTCTTGTTCGCGCATCGACAGGCAGAAGTTGGCTATTGGCTTCGCAGCGACGCATGCGGCAAAGGCCTTGGCGCGGAGGCTGTGGCGGGTGTGCTCGCATGGGCGTTTTCGGATCTCAATGCACACAAGATCAAGGCGGCCGTGGCCGTCGGCAATGTGCGCTCAGAACGTTTGCTATTGAGCTTGGGGTTTCAGCAAGAGGGCCGCGCGCGTCATGCCGAATGGTGCGAAGATCGATGGGTGGATCATACACTATTTGGCTTGCTGCGCAGCGAGTTTGGAGGCTTGGGTGATGGGTGAGCGCAATCAAGTGGTGCGCGCGCCGCATGCGCCATTTGTGCTCATCGCCGCCTGCGCCGCACTGGCTCTTGTCACGGCCTTGGGCGTCTTTGTCTACGCAAAAAGCAAGGAGCAGCGTGCGCAAGCGCTTCGTGCACCTGAGCCCGCCGGCGAGATCTTGATCGATTCAAATTAGCCCTGGCCGTTGGGGATGCCCTGTTGTGCCGTGCCTTTCTGTTTGCCTCTCGCGATGAGCTGTCTTGATCGCTCGCGCGCTCTTGCCTGCCGTAACGGAGGCCATGAGATGGCCTCCTCGGATCAACGACGATCGTGCTCTGGAGGACCAAAAGATGCAAATGAACAAGAAGAACGTGTTGTGGGGTTGGTGCGTGAGCTTGAGCGTGGGTTCTATGGTTGGCTGCACGAGCCTATTCGGCGGCGACAGTGAGACCGCATCCGGCCAAGCCAACGCGGGTGCGGGCGACAGTACCGTCCCAAAAAGTGATTCGAGCGCGCCCGTTGTGGTCCCAGGTCCTGATGCTTCGCCCACACCTACACCCGATGCATCGGCACCCGTTGCTGACAGCAGCATCCCCGCGAGCGACAGCGCTGCACCCATGCCGACATGCAGCGCCACCGATGTTTCGGTGGGCGCAGGGTGTGGCCACTGGACGGCCTCCACCAATGGCACCGGTACGTGGTATGGAGTTTGGAGCGCTTCTGCCAGCGACACGTGGGTGGTCGGAGACGCAGGCCGCATCATTCATTTCGACGGCGCGACCTGGAGCGATGTGGCATCGGGGACGAAGGCGCGTCTCTTGGCGGTTTGGGGGAGCGCTGCAAATGACGTTTGGGCGTCGGGTGACTCCGGAACGCTTCTGCATTGGGATGGCGCTGCATGGACCGCGCGCGCGCCTGCACCCGCGACTGGAGCTTTG